>JBGTDH010000565.1:0-2277 GCA_041748435.1 Pirellulales bacterium | reverse complement strand
GCCTTTCGCCCAGCAAGCAGTTTACCAGCGCGAAAGGGGGTCTGCGCTGGTCTTTGCGAGGCGACCGCAAGTCACGATTAGTTCTCGGTGCGGCGGAGCGTGAAGTTGGTGTAGCGGATGCCGGTCTCGTCGCTGACCATGACGGCGCCGCCGGGGGCGACGTATTTCTGCAACGCAGACAGAGACGGCAGCGGGTTGCTGTTGAGAGCCTTGTTGAGGTCCTTCAGGAACGGATTGTTCTCTGCGCCGCGCTCCAGGCCTTGACGGGTGCTGTCGGCGTTGGCCAAGCCGTGCAGGAAGCGGAGGCCCTCTTCGGGGCGCTGGAAGCTGAACAGGCTCGGCCGGCTGCCGCCGCTTTGGCGCTGCGCCTTGCTGGCGATCAGTTTGAAATCGAGCGATTCGCCCAGACACTTCGATGGGTCCGTCATCGCGATCACGGCCTTCTCGAACAACGACTCACGGCCGATCAGCAGGTAATCGTCGACAATGCCAAAGCAGGGCCGCATTTGATTGGCCGCTTGCTGCGGATCTTCCAACTCGGCGGGCCGGAATTTCACGTAGGACTTCCCGAGGTAGTTCTTGCGTTCGATCGTGTGATCGAAGCCATGGGCCAGGCGATCGAAGATCGGTTGCGCGGCCTTGGGGTCGGTCAGCTTGATGCCGAGCAACATGCTCTGACTGCGGGGCGTGATCGGCTCTTGGATGTAAGTGATGTAGGTGATGCGGCCCGCGAGCAAGGGCAGCAGCTCTGTCTCGATATCGAGCTCCACGCCCATCGGCACGCGCTGCTGCACTTGCCGCTTGAAGGCGCCTTCTCCCTGGAACGAATCGATGAGCGTGCCCAGCTTCTTGTAGGTCTTCTTGACGTTCCAATGCAGGCTGGTGTAGGTGGCCGTTTGCGACGGCACCCAGCGCTCGGGTGTCACATCGCCGGTGTCCAGAGCGACAAGCTCCACCACGCCCGTACGGGGACTGCTAAGCAGCAGATACATCCGGCTGACGCTATCGAATTGTCCCTGAGCCAACGCCACGCTGCCTCCCACGCCCTGGATGCCATCGACGCCCAGCGACGGGAACAATGCGATGGCCACGGTGGCGCCGGTGTTGCCGCGGCCCACTTCACGCACGATGTTCACGGGATCAACAAACCACAGCAATTGCGGCTCTTCGGACCCGCTGCCCACGTTGTGACGGACCGCGCCGAACTGCGTGTTATCGGCGAAGCTCGGCAGCGAAGGGTCCTTCCATTGCGCCAGCAGATCGCGTACGGCCAGCAGATCGGTGCTGACGATCAGCGTGCCTTCTTTCTGCACATACACCACTTGCCGCCGGCGGCGTGGGCCATCGATGGAGTAGACCGTAACTTCCAGGCCATCGGCCTGCTCGGATTGCTTGGCGGCGCCGGCTTCCAAGAGCGCGCGGTCGGCCCGATCGAGCAGCGTCTGCACCGCGGAGACCTTCTCGCCCGTATCGAGCAAGACCAGCAGCGCGGGACGGGACTCCGGCGGCAGCACCAGTCCTACGGCCAGCTCTCCATTGGGAACCGATAGCAGCTCCGGCAATGTCACGCCCAGGGCATCCTGCAACGGCTTGGAGCTGTCCAGGATGGCCGTGTAGACTTGCTCGACCAGCGGTTTCATCTGAGGGTCTTTAGCCATCAACCCCAACGATGTTTCCTGAAAACGGGTGGCCAGACCCTGCGCATCGGGAATCGAGAGGTAGGCCAGCGTCTCCTTGGGAAACAGCTTGATGCTTGATGGTCGTTGCGCCTGTAGCGGTTGTAGCGTGACCAAAATCAGAAACAGACCGAGGCCCCATCCGGACAGGCCTCGGACGGATCGCAGGACGGTGGAGATCACTTGGAGACTCCGAATTTGCGGATTGATGCAAAGGCTGGCGTGTAACGAACATAAGTACCCGAAAAGGACGATAGAAGTTTCACCTCTTGCGAAACCTGCTAGCACTTGCGGTGTTACATCTAGGTGACTTTGCGCCGGGCTTGTGTTACGATCGAGACATCTCCCGCTCCTAGGATTTACGGTCATGTGTCGAAACACCCTTCTGGCCACAGCGATCACGACGCTTCTACTGCCGGCCTTATGCTGCGCACAGCAGCGGGGCAATACGGGGGGCGGTTTTAGCGGCGGATCCGCCAGCATGGGTGGCTCCAGCGCCTCTTCCGGTTCATCGGGAATGTTTGGCGCCAGGTCGTTGGGCAGCAGTCTCTCTGGCGGCAACCGGAGTTTGGCCGGAGGCGGCCCGGCAGCGGCCGGCGTG
>JBGTDH010000564.1:0-7135 GCA_041748435.1 Pirellulales bacterium | reverse complement strand
GGAGCGCTGGTCCAAACAGCGCTCCGGCGAGACAAGCTCGCCGGTGGCGAAGGTGGATTCGAACGCGCTCGGTCGTCTTCTGGTTTACAAACCTCGCTCCGCCGAGGCAAGCTCGGCGGGGGCGACGCCACCGCATGAACTCCGCCAGCGGCCGGGCTTGCCCCGCCGGAGCGCTGTTTGGCAACAGCACGCGCACAACCGCAGCCTATCCTCCGAATCAATGGTGATGGTGCTTCAGATGCGCCGGCATGCGACTGCCCGATTCGATAAAGGCGTGCAAATCGAGAATCTCGTCCTTGGTGAGCACGTTCAGCAGACCTTCGGGCATGGGGGAGATTTTCGAGGCGATCTTCTCTTCAACTTCCGACCGCCGCAGGCGCGTGAGCGTGGTGGGCGTGAGCAAATTCGTGGCCACGTGATATTCCTGCGGGTCTTCCTGGACGATGACGCCCGTCACCAGGCGGCCATCCGACATCACGAACTGATGATTGAGAAACTTTTCCGGGATCTTCGTGGACGGCTCCAGCATCTGCCGCAGCAACTCTTCGCCTTTGAGCGTCTTGATCGACTCGGCCAGATCGGGTCCCAGGTTGACGCCGTGGCCGGCGACCACGTGGCACTGGTTGCAGCGGGCTTTCACAAAGGCCTGCATGCCGCGCTCGAGCGTTTTGTCCTCGGGCTTGCGGGCGATGATCGAGAAATCGCCGAAGTCGGCCGTTTTCCACTGCCGCACGATCGTGGGTTGCGCGGCGGCTAACATCGCCTCGGCATCGGCCAGATTCTTGGCCACCACCATCACGCCGTTCATCACCACCCAATGTCCGGGGAACGTGCAGACATACGGATACAGGCCCGGCTCGGCGGGCGCTTGGAACCGCAAGACATGCACCAACGAGGTCCGCGTGGCCCCGATCATGGGCGTGGCATGCAAGATCAACTCGCGCTTGCCCGGCGGAATGAAATCGGAGTTGGCGTTCCGCGGATCGCGGGCCATCTCGTTGGCGGCCATGCCCACCTCGGCCAGGGCGCCGGGGCGCACGACAAGCAGGTTGTGATCGGTGGCGTCGGGATTGGAGAAGACCAGCTTCACCGGCTGCCCGACCGTCACGGCAAATTGATTCACGCTGAACAGCATCCGCTCTGCCACGCACGTGATATTCACCACCTTCAGGTCCGAGTGGCTATCAAATTGCGATTGAGCCGCGGTGGGCGGCGGCTCCTTGATCACCTGCTGGCGATTGGCTTCCCGCAGCAGCCGGGCAATGCCGTACCGCGGGTTGCCTTCCCAATAAGGCCGTAGCGTGTGGGAACCCAACGCACAAACGGTGGCGTAGGCCAGATGTCCCTGCCGCGGATGCTTGAGCACATCCAAGCCGGCCTCGAAGGCATCCTTCGTGCCGATGTAACTGGCCGCGAGGATGGCCTCCATCCGCACGATGCCGTTGGGATCGTTGGCAGAGCGCCGCAGCAAATCGGCCGCATCGGGAAGGTGCGGATGCCAGTAGCGCAACTGCTGCGTGGCGGCGGCGCGGGCATGATGATCGTCGCAGCCGAGCAACTCGCGCAACAGGCCTGTGTTGACTTCGTGAATTCCGCGATACGTCCACACGGCTTCCATCTGATGATGGCGATAGCGCGGATCGGACGGCTTCAGCCGCGCCACGCAGGCATCGAGCGATTGCTTTACTTCGCTGGCATCCCGCCCGCGCAGCTCACGCTTGGCCCAGTAGCGATAGCGATACTCGGGCCGCTCGAGAAGTTGAATCAGCTCAGCAACGGTAGCCTCGGCAATCTTGGGCGGGTCCTGCAGCGGCTTGCCTTTGGTCGTGATGCGCCAGATGCGTCCGGAGTGCCGATCGCGACGCTCGTCCCGCAGCGAGTATTGTGCGTGACCCTTCACCGGGTTGTACCAGTCGCAGACGTAGAGATCGCCGCGAGGACCGAAGCGCAAGTCGACCGGAATGAAACTCAGGTTGGTGGAGAAGATCAGATCGCCCACGTATTCTTCGTCGTAGCCGTAAGGGCCTTCCCGCCAGTGGTGAATCTCTACGCGATTGGTGGGCTTGTAGCGAACCTTGATGAATCCGCCTTGCAGCTCGTCCGGGAAGGTGGAGAAATCGACGAACTCGTGGCCGCACACGCCGGAGTAGGCCCGCAAGCCCTTGGGCGTGGGATGCTGCGTGGGATACTCCGGATCGAGAGCATGAAAGGCCGCGGCATAGACCGGATGGCTGGCCACATGCTGCCCCCAATCGTCGAACGTCACACCCCAGGGGTTCGTGCTGTGATACGTGCCAAAGCTCACCAGCCGATGCGTGCGGGGCGTGAAGCGGAACCAGCCGCTGTTCTGCTGCCGCACGGGACCGTAAGGCGTCTCTACCTGGGAGTGATGAAAAATCGATTCACGAAAGATCAGATCGCCATCCGGGGTCCAGGCGAAATCGTGCAGCGCGTGATGTGAATCTTCCGTCCCGAAGCCGGACAAAAGCTGCTTCCGCACGTCGGCCCGGTCGTCGCCATTGGTGTCTTTGAGGAACGTGAGTTGCGGCATCTCGGAGACGTACACGCCGCCATCGCCGAACTCGAACGAGAGCGGGATGTGCAGATCATCAGCGAAGACGGTTGATTTATCGGCTCGGCCATCGGCATCGGTGTCTTCCAGAATCACCAGCTTGTCGCACGGTTCGTTGCCCGGGTAGACGTGCGGATACGTGTTGGAGCAGCTTACCCACATGCGTCCGCGATTGTCCCACCGCATCTGGATGGGGTTGGCGATATCGGGGAACTGCTCCTCGCCGGCGAACAGATTCACGTCAAAGCGAGGATCGATCTTGAAGGCCTTGAGCTCGTCCGCGGCGGAGAGCCACTCGTTGGCGCCGCGGCCTTCCTTTACCTTGGGCAGCGGCGGCACGTTGGTGTCGTCGATCCTGGCCGAGACAGGTTTGCCTCGCGCCAAGTCCCAGATGCGTTGATCGCGGTTGGCCACAAGCAAGTCGAAGCTCTTCATCGCCGGCAGAAAGTCGAGATAGCCGTAATCCTTATTGCGGCCGCCGGTGTAATAGAACGAGTTCAGCGGGCGGAAGCGGCGGAAATAATGGCGGTTCTTATCGATGACGGCCTGCCGCAGGGAGTCCCGGATCTCTGGGGCTTCCTCGCCGAACAGGCTGCGATAGAGCGATCGCGAGAACAGCCGATCGCCGTCTTGTGTCAGATGAACGCCGTTGATGGTGAAGTCCGAGCCGGGACTGCGCAGGGCTTCGTTGGTGGGAGCGAAGACATCGACAAAGCCCACCTGCTGCTGGGCGGCCACATCGCGCATCACCGCCAGGTACGCCTGAATGCGGTCGTTGTTCAAGTCGGCGGCCGGCACGTGCTCGATGTTCTCATTGGCGATCGGCGAGACCAGCACCACGCGAGGCGCGGACTGGCCGTTGTAGGCCTTTGCCTTGAGCGCCGCGAGATACTCGGTGAGCTGTTTGCGAAACGCCGCCAGCCCTGCCTCGCCGGCGAACGATTCGTTAAAGCCGAAGGCGGCGAAGATCACGTCGGCTCGCTCGTGCGTCAGGTGCTGCTCGGTGTCGGCGAAGTTGTCCGGCCGCGGCTGACGTCCGATCTCATCGGCCGACCAGGCCAGATGCCGCACCACAAGCTGATGCTTGGGGAACCGCTGATGCAGCAGCGCCTCGAACTGCCCGAACTCCTGCGACCGCTCCAACAGCGTATTCCCGATCAGCGCGATCCTCGCCCCGGCCTGCAACTCCAAGGGCAACTTCACCGCTTGCGGCTTAGCGGCCCCCGGCCGCGCCGCCGTCTGCTCGTAGATGGCGTAGCGCCGATAATCTTCCGGCGAAGTCTGGCTCCAGACCATCAACGGGTGAGCCACGGAGAAAATCAACGCCCACAGAGCACAGGCCGCTAATCGCATGGTGAGGTCCTTGGTGATGTTGGTGGTCGCACCAGCGTTTCGCTACGTTGCTCCTCACTCCGGCAGCTTGAAGCCAGAATCACGGAACGACGCACAGGCGTGCCAACTCCTGCTGTGCGTTGACGAGGGAATGACGAAGCTGCTGCTGCACGCTGGCGCGATAATCGATCGGCAAGTCGGCGGAGAGCGCGGCACGCAACAGAGTGACGGCGCGCGAATGCTGGCCAAGCTGCGCGTAGCACGAGGCGGCACTGACACGGTGAATGGCGGCCTCGCGGTCGTCGGCGGCGGCCTCCAGCAGACACGCCACTTGCTCTTCGCAACTCGCGGCCCGACCCCGTTCGGCGGTCGCCTCTTCCTGCCGGCCATAATCGTCCAGCGATTGAGCGTGCGACAACAGCCAAGAGGCTTCCGCCAGCATCCGTTCGATAAGTGTCGCTCGGGGGCTTAATTTGACGCGGCCCATAACTTATTCCTGTTGTTCGTGGTAAGACCACCGAATAATGTTGCGCGATTTGCTGAACCCGCACGTCACTACGTATCCGTTCCAGACACGCGGATTGGCCAGCATCTGCGCCGACTTCTGCTTGCAGCGAGCGCCGAACCTCCGCAAGGCCGCAGTTCCGCTGATCTCCAAAGCACAGCGTAAGCCCGGCAACCAATAATCCGCTCGATCTCCTTGCATGGTCACTCGCATAGCACCGTTGGGCACGAAGTGGCCAAACAGCAGCGCCGCCATTGCCACTGCGGCCCGTTCGATAATCGGCGTGCTTTGCTCCGTAAGGCGTAACCTATTCGCTTTCTTCTCGGGCTGCGGATCCCACGCTACGCGGAGCAAAAAAGACGATTCGCTTTGCATTGCGTTGGGAGCGAATCCTTCACAGTCCACAACCAACTCGGCCGGTGATTGCGACTGGCCGCTCAACTGTGCAACTGCCATCACCGCGCAATGCTCTAAATACAGGTCGGGGTGCTTCGCGATGATGCTCTCCACGGGGCAGTCGAAGATCCGCATGCCATCTTCCAACAAGTATAGCCGATCAACCGATTGACCTTCCCAGGGGTTATCTCGACCTCACTCCGGCAGCTTGAAGTCGGCGATCCAGAGTTGACTCGTGCCCTCTTTGCCCCGGCTGGCGGTCCACATCAGTTGCTTGCCGTCCGGGGAGAACACGGGCAGCACATCGGCCGAGGCATGATCGGTCAGCCGCCAGACCGGACCACGTTGAAACTCGCCCTCTTTGATCGTGTACTTCATCAGCCACAGATCGTAGTTGGGGCGTGCCCGCGGGTTCTCGGCCAACTGGCTATGATCGGCGCCGGTCCAGACGATGTACGGCTGCGTGGGATGCCAGTAGGGCGCCCAGTTCACGCCGTTGTTATCGGTGAGCGGGAACTCGCGTTTGCCATCGGCGCTCACCACGTGCAGTTGCAGCATGTGCTGCTCCTTGCGATCGCTGCGGAAGACCACCCATTGGCTATCGGGCGAAAGAAACGGCCCGCCGTCGTAACCGGGGGCATTGGTAAGCTGCCGCACATTCGAGCCGTCGGCGTTCATGAGATAGATATCGGGATCGCCGTCACGATCGCTGCAGAAGGCGATCTGCTTGCCGTCGCGGGACCAGGCGCCTTCGGCATCGTAGCCGGCTTCGGTCGTCAACCGGCGAATGATCTTGCCGTCCGGCTCCGCCTCGAAGATATCGGTGTGGGGATCAAAATCCCAGGCGTAGCGGCGACGCTGACCGCTGGCCGCCTCTTCGGCCAGCCGCTTCCGCTCGTCGGCCTCCGTCTTGTCCAGCATCGGATCCAGATGACTGGAGGCGAACAAGATCTTTTGCTCGTGCGGATGGAAGTACGCGCACGTCGTCCGACCGCGCCCCGTGCTCACCAGGCGCGGGCGGCCTCCTTCGAGCGGCTGTGTGTAGATCTGATAGAAGGGATATCCCTGCGGCACCGCCTGATAGATGATCTGCTTGCCATCCGGCGAGAAATATCCCTCTCCCGCCTTGAGGTGCCCCTGCGTCACTTGCCGCACGTTGCTGAAGTATTTCGCTTCGATCGACGGCTCCTCGGCCTGTGCCAGCGGAACAAGAAGCAACAACGTGAGGGACAACGATGCAAGCGAGCGCCGGGTAACAATCGGAAGCAAGACAATCTCCTTAGCTAAGTTCCTAGAATGCCCGTCCAAGTGCACTGCATCGTTCTGCGGCATCGAAACGCCTCTGTATACTATGCACGCTCGGCAAAAGTCTTCAACCCACCGTCAAAGAGCAGCGTCCAGCCCTCGCGGGTCTGCGTTAGTTTTTCGTCGCTGACCCGCCCAAAAATGGTGTCCGACAACTGCAACGTGGTGCTCTTACCGGTGGCCTTCAGATTCAATTGGAGGATGGTCTGCGCGGGGCCCCCGAAAGCCGGCGTGAGCAGCCCGAGCAGCATGATCGAGTGGGGTGGATGAACGCCGATAACGGTGTACCAGACTTGGCCCGCGCCATCGCCCCAATCTTCGTAGGCCTGGCCACCGAGGCGCGGTTCGATGATGAAGCCCTTTGCCGCGGGACTTGTGTAGAAATCCTTGTGCCACCAGCGGCTCGTTTCTTGGACCAGGGCCTCCCAGACGCGAGCCGGTTTGGCCTTGATGGAAATCTCCATCTCAATTTGCGCCACACCGAACGCGGCCTGTGTCAACGGTTTGCTGGACATCGGGTCCTCTCCCCTTGCGACAAATCAACTTCAGGTCGGCAATTCCAGTCCCGGATCGGACACAAAGTTTAAGGGGCGTGGAGAGAGACCGCCAGGGCCGACAACGGCAACGGGGACAGGCAGCCCATTGCGCAGATTGGCGATGGACGGTATAAAGCGAGCATATTCTGCCGGAACAGGGAGAAGCTCGCTGCGATGGGTGTGCTGCTGCAAATCAAGAACGCTCACAAGAGCTATGGTCACCAGGTGCTGCTGGAGGGCGCCGAAGCCACCATCACCGACGACGTCAAAGTGGGCTTCGTCGGCCGCAACGGAGCCGGAAAAAGTACGCTGCTGCGCGTGCTGCTGGGCGAGGAAGAACTCGACAAAGGCGAGATCGTGCGGCATCCCAGGTTGCAACTCGGCTATCTGCGGCAGCACGATCCCTTTCAGGCCGGCGAATCGGCCCTGGAGTTCCTCATCCGCGACAGCGGCCAGCCCGATTGGAAGTGCGGCGAAGTGGCCGGGCAA
>JBGTDH010000563.1:0-9344 GCA_041748435.1 Pirellulales bacterium | reverse complement strand
GTACGATCAACTGGCCCGCCGGCCGTATCCGTGGCTGGTTTCCTGCGGCGATGCGTTTGCCTCGCTGGCCAGCCAGGCGTTGGGGCGCGTGATCGCGCCGCACGAAGTGCTGTTCGACGCGCCCCCCGTGGAGCGGGAGGTCGAGTTCCGGGTGGAAGTCAACTTTCCGAAGGAACGGTGTTATCGCCCGCTGGCGGAAGTCTCGCCCGTGGTGCGCACGCTGGCCAAAGAGCAGTTCGACGACTACGTGAAACGCGTGCGGCTGTTCGCGCATCCCCGCATCTCGTCCGATTTGCGCGGTCTGACGAACCTCAGTCATCTGGTGGGCCAGGCGATCGAGCGTGCGTAAGCAGCATCCCGGCCGTTGCGAGCAGTCGGGATACTCGCGGTTGCCGCGCCCGGCGAATGTGGGGATACTGTTATCAGGCCTGCTTGCTGGGAGAATCACGATGTCGATTGATATTCTGTCGGATGTTTCGCCCGTTCCGATGCCGTTGTGGACGCCGCCGTTGCAAACGGGCGATCGGTTGACTCGCGCCGAGTTTGAGCGGCGCTATCAAGCCATGCCGCCGCAGACGCGTGCCGAACTGATTGAAGGAGTGGTGTACCTAATGGCTTCGCCCGTCAACTGGTCCGATCACAGTACACCACACATCAAGATAGCGACTTGGCTTGGGGTCTTCATCAGCCAGACGCCAGGGACTGATGCCGGCGACAACGCCACCATTCGGCTGGATGCCGAAAGCGAGCCACAACCGGACGCCTGCTTGCGCATTGACCAGGATTGCGGTGGACAGTCACGGCTGGTGGCCGGATATGTGGAAGGCGCGCCGGAACTCGCGGTGGAGGTTTCGGCCAGCAGCGTCAGTTACGATCTGCACGATAAGAGGAACGCTTACCGACGCAACGGCGTGCGCGAGTATCTGGTATGGCGCGTCTGGGATCGGGCCATCGATTGGTTTGTGCTCCGCGAGGGACGCTATGATCGGCTCGCGCCCGATGCCGACGGCTGCTACCGGAGCGAGGTATTTCCAGGCCTGTGGCTGGATTCGAAGGCCCTGTTGAGGAACGATCTGGCTCGCGTGCTGGCCGTGCTGCAACAAGGACTGGCCAGTTCCGAGCACGCGGCGTTTGTGGCTGATCTGGCATCCCGCAAAACGAGCACGTGAGGCGCCTGCGATGACAATTGGTGACAGGAGCGCTGCCATGTCGATCGATTCCTTGACGAGTGTTTCACCCGTGCCCAAAACGCTGTGGACGCCTCCGTTGCAAGCCGGAGATCGGCTCACGCGGGCTGAGTTCGAACGGCGCTATGAAGCCATGCCACCGGAGACGCGTGCGGAACTGGTTGAAGGAGTGGTGTACCTTATGTCTTCCCCCGTCAGTTCCGAGGGTCACGGCACACCGCATCTCGCACTTATCACCTGGCTGGGGAACTACATCAGCCAAACTCCCGGAACGGTCGCGGCCGATAACGCCACGGTTCGGCTCGACAACGATAACGAACCACAGCCGGACGCGTATCTGCGCATCGAAGAGAATTGTGGCGGACAATCGCGGCTCGAGGACGGATACCTGGAAGGCCCGCCAGAATTTGCGGCCGAGGTTTCAGCCAGCACCGCGAGTTACGATCTGCACGATAAGCGCAACGCCTACCGGCGCAACGGTGTTCGTGAATACCTCGTGTGGCGTGTGTGGGATCGGGCCATTGATTGGTTTGCGTTGCGCGACGGACGCTACGACCGCTTGGCGCCCGATGCCGACGGCTGCTACAAGAGCGATGTCTTTCCCGGCCTGTGGCTGGATTCCAAGGCCCTGTTGAGGAATGATCTGGCCCGCGTGTTGGCCGTGCTGCAACAAGGACTTGCCTCGCCGGAGCACGCGGCGTTTGTGGCTCAACTGGCATCCCGCAAATCGAGCACGTGAAACTGCCATGAGACCGGAATTCGAGGTCGCGAAGGAACTGGCGGACTTTCCCGTCGTGCTGCGGTGGCCCGTGCAATGGGGCGATCAGGACGCCTTCGGGCACGTCAACAACACGGTCTATTTCCGTTGGTTCGAATCGTCCCGCATCTCCTACGGCGACGCTCTGGGTCTAGCGGCGGAGCGAAGCGAGCAGCTCGAGATCGGCCCCATTCTGGCTCACATCGGCTGCAACTTCCGCCGGCAGGTGAAATATCCGGACCATGTGCAGATCGGTGCGAGGGTCACGCGTCTGGGCCGCAGCAGCTTCACCATGATCCACAGCCTGTACAGCGAAGCCCAGGGCGCCATCGCCGCGGAAGGAGACTCCACGATCGTGGTGTTCAACTACCGCCTGCAGCGTCCCTGCGCCATTCCCGAGGACCTACGCAAGAAAATGGCCAAGCTCGAAGGGGGTTCGATCTCCGCGTAGGTGCTTTCGCCGCGCGACACCGGCGAGTTGCATCTGAACCAATGAGTTGACGTAGCGCCAGATTAGTTTCCAACCGAGTGCCGTCAGGACGACGTCCGCATGCCTGCGAGAAACATTCATCACACAGAGGTCATCGCGGCGCTGGAAGCCGATGGCTGGACGATCACACACGACCCTCTGTCGATACCTTTCGGCGATCGACGACTCTTCATCGATCTGGCCGCGCGTGAACGCATCGCCGTGGAGATCGCAAGCTTCGTGGCCGATTCTCCCGTGCGCGACCTCCAGGAAGCGGTGGGTCAGTTCGTGGTCTACCGGGCTTCCTCTCTCAGGTAGAGCCAAATCGTTCGCTGTTTCTCGCTGTCTCCAAGCGGGCGTACGACTCCGTCTTGTCAGAGCCGATCGGCCAATTGGTAGCCGCCGAGATCGGTTTGCGTATACTGATGTACGACCCAAACCAGCAGAGGGTGGTGCGATGGATCAACTAGACCGCTATCGCGACATCGTTCGCCGGCTGATCGAAGAGTATGCCAGCTGCAAGCCGGCGTACGGCGAGATCCGCACGGAAGCGGTCGTCGATCGCGAACACGATCATTATGAAGTGATGCAGGTGGGCTGGCACGGCGAACGCCGAGTTCATGGATCGATCATCCACATCGACATTCGCGACGGCAAGGTGTGCATCGAATACAACGGAACCGATGCCCGATTGGCCGAGGAATTGGTCGCGGCGGGCATCCCCCGCAACGACATCGTACTGGGCTTTCACCCGCTGGAATTGCAATCGCTCACCGGCTTCGGCGTGGGCTGACGCTTTGCGAGTATTGATTTTGGGGTTCGGAACCTGCACCCGCGCTGACGCGTTCGCGTTTTCCGGCTGAAGCCGGTACTACGAACTTAACCCTTGAACTGCGAGGCGATCAGGGTGATGTTCTGGCCGCCGAAGCCGAAGCTGTTGCTGATCACGTGCTGGCAGGCGTGCTCGCGGGCGGCGTTGGGAATGTAATCGAGATCGCAATCGGGATCGGGAGTTTCGTAGTTGATCGTGGGCGGCAAAACTTGGTCCCGCAACGCGAGCAGGCAGATGATCAACTCCGTCACGCCGGCGGCGGCAATCAGATGGCCCATCATGCTCTTGGTGCTGGAGACCGGAACTTTGTAGGCCTGCTCTCCAAACGCTTGCTTGATCGCCAGCGTTTCAACCTTATCGTTCACGGCCGTGCTGGTGCCGTGGGCATTGATGTAACCGATCTCGGCAGGCGTGAGGCCGGCATCGGCCAGGGCCAGCTTCAGGCAGGTGGTGGCGCCGCGGCCTTCCGGGTGCGTATCGGTAATGCGGAAGGCATCGGCGGTGGAGCCGTAGCCCGTGATCTCGGCATGTATCTTCGCGCCGCGGCGCTGGGCATGCTCCAACTCTTCGAGGATCACCATGCCGGCGCCTTCCCCCAGGACGAAACCATCGCGGTTGCGGTCGAAGGGGCGGGACGCTTTGGTCGGCTCGTCGTTGCTGGTGGAGAGGGCCGTGAGCAGGTTGAAGCCCGAGACGCCAAAGGGATGGATCATGCTGTGGGTGCCGCCGCCGAGCATCACGTCGGCATCGCCGCGGCGAATCATCTCGACCGCTTCCCCAATGGCCTGGCTGCTGGCGGCACAAGCCGTGAGGCAATTGGCGTTGGGTCCCTGTGCGTTGAGGAGTGCCGCCAGATGGCTGCACGGCATATTGGGCTCTTGCTCCAGCTCGCGGATCGGGTTGAGCAATTCCAAGCCGGCCTTCGTGAACTGCGTGACATCGAAGCCGTCGGGCGTCAGTCCGCGGACGACCATCCGCGTGAACGTGTCAAAATCCTGGTGTCCCTCGCCGCTGCCCAGATAGACGCCGAACATCGTGGGATCGATTTTTCCCTCTTCGATGCCCGCGTCCTGGACCGCTTGCTTGGCCGCGGCCACGGCGAATTTCGTATGGCGTCCCTGATATTTCCAGTCTTCGGGGTCTTCGCCGAAATCGCTCAGGTTGAAGTCCTGGCATTCGGCGGAAATCTGCGTGGGAAAATTGCTGGCATCGAACAGCGTGGTGCGGCCCACGCCCGATTCGCCCTGCAGCAGCCGCCGCCACACGGTCTCGATACTCGAGCCCAGGGGCGTGACCCATCCCATTCCGGTGACGACAACGCGACGCGCCGTCCGCTCTCGTGTGAAGCTCATCTCATTGACCGCGCGATTGGCCTGCATACATGACAAGGTGACAAGGTGACAAGGTGAGGGGGTGAATGAGGAATCACCTTGTCACCTTGTCACCTTGTCACCCCCTCACCTTGTCTCTTCATCACCTTGTCTCTTCATCACCTTGTCACCCCCTCACCTTGTCTCTTCCCGCGGTGGCCGCAGTGGCCCGCCGTCGGCCGCCTTGCCCACTTCGTACGCTCCAAGTAACTGCATCATGGCGATCAACTCCCGCGGCGTAAAGAGGCGGCGGGAGCGGGAACCCTCCAGGACATTGGCGAAGAAGATCTCCACCTCGGCCTGCAACCGGTCTCCCACATGGGCCGTTCCCGACGTCAGGGCGCCGTCGTTGTTGATGGTGTCCAACGTCGACCGGTAGACCAGCGTATCCCCCGGACGGGCATAGAAATGGAACACGGCCTTGGGCACTTTGGCCAGAATCATATTGGCGGTGTAGCTCTTATGCTCTCCCACCAGCAGTCCGCCGAGTTGCGCGAAGCCTTCGATCTGGAGCGTGGTGGGCATGATCGGATGGCCGGGGAAGTGCTCGTGGAGATGCTCCTCCGCCAGCGAGACGTTCTTCAGGGCCACCGCATGCCGGCCGCTTTCGAACTCCAGGAATCGATCGACCCAGTACCAGCGCATGATCGTTATGCCTCGGCCGGCTTACGCAGCACCTGAATGACGGTGTGACGAGCGAGTTGTTCGGTCGTGGCCGACTCGGGCAGCCCGTGGGGACTCTTCTTCCACGAACGATTGCCGCAGCGCCGCCTGCACATCAAAGCCGTCGTTGACCCAGCCCTGGTCGGTCGGCACGCAACGGGTTTCGGCGTTCAGGACGTAAAACAAACCGCCCGGGGCCAGCGCGCGGTGAATGCGGGCGATCACGTCCTTGGCATCCAACACGTGCTGGATCACCCATAAGGAGATGGCGAAATCCACACGGAAGCCGCGCGCCACCATCTGGTCCAGCACCTCGGGAGACCAGATTACGAACTGATCGGACAACACATAACCGGGCGAGAGCAGCCGCATCGACTTGCTGGCATCCACACCGATCACCCGGCAGCCGAAGCGTTCGATCAGCTCCTTGGAGAGCCGGCCGACGCCAGAGCCGAAGTCCAGCACGCGGCTCGGGGGGCCAATCTTCAGGAAATTGCCGATGTCTTCGATGAGATAGCGCGTCTCCTTCGCCCACCGCTCTTCCGTGGAAGTGCCCGATTCGGGCGTGACCGTAATGCGCATCGCCTGATCGAGCGTGGCCACCTCGAACACATCGGGGCGAAAGATGGCGGGACGCGGTTCGACGGTGCTCACGGGCCAACCTCGTGAAAAGGGGGGCTAGGGGGCTGGGGGCTGGGGGCTGGGGGCTGGGGGCTGTCTCCAGCCCCTAGTCCCTAATCCCCAGCCCCTACTCTCTCTCACGCCTTCACGTTCACTTTGCTCTCGATGTAGCCGCAGATCATGTCGACCGTGAACAGGTTGCCGAAATCCTTGATTTGCGGGTTCTCGGCGAACTCATCCAAGTTGGCAAACGGCATGCGGCGACGCAGCTCGTCGACACCCGCCGCGGTCATCTTGCCATCCTTCACGTACTGGGCATCGGTCAAGAGATTCTCGGGAAACAGCTCGCCGCGCGGAATCTTGATATCGAACGACTTTTCCAGACGGAATACGATGTCCAGAAAATCGATCGACTCTGCGCCCAGGTCTCCGGTAAGCGTGGCTTCGGGCGTGACTTCATCGTCATCGACACCCAAGGCGCCGATCAGCGCTTCGCGAACCTTGTTGAAAATCTCGTCCTTCGTAGGCATTTGCAAACCTCCCAGAAAATCGTTCGTCCCCGTCCCCTTAATGATTCGTAGTCCCGGCTTCAGCCGGTAGAGCCGCCTGAAGGCGGTGCTATCAACTCATGCGCCGCCCAAGCTCAAACCTCCATCCACGCGAATCACCTGACCCGTCAGGTAGCTCGCGTCGTCGCTGGCCAGAAAAGCTACCACGGCGGCGATCTCCTCGGGCTTACCCACTCGCTTCAAGGGGATCATGCTGTTAATCCGATCCGCTCCCGCCAGATTGCGGACCGCTTCACTCATTTCCGTGTCGATCACGCCCGGCGCCACCGCATTCACGCGGATCTTGCGAGCGGAAAGCTCCTTGGCCAGGCAGCGCGTGAGGGCATCGATCCCACCCTTGCTGGCGGCGTAGTTCACTTGCCCGCGGTTGCCGAACTCGGACGCCACGCTGGACAAGTTCACGATGCTTCCGGCACGTTGCGACATCATCGGCCGCGTCACGGCATGGCAATAGTTGTACGTACCCGTCAGATTGGTCTGAATTACGGTGTGCCAGTTCTCAGGGGGCATGACGGCGAACAGGCCATCGCGAATGACGCCGGCCGAGTTGACCAGGATATCGATCCGCCCCCAGGTGGTGAGCAGCTCTTCCACAATTTGCTCGGCCCGGGCGCCGTCGGTCACATCGGCCTGATGGGCGAACACCGTGCATTCCAGGGCGGCCAACTCGGCCACGAGCCCGGTCGCGGCTTCCGCGCTGCTCTGATAAACGAAGGCCACCCTGGCGCCGCGCAGCGCCAGCGCACTGACGCAGGCGCGGCCGATTCCTCGGCTGCCTCCCGTCACCAGTGCGATCTTACCTTCCAGATTCTTATGCATTGCTACGCCACAACTTCTTCCCGATACAACACGCTCCACATTTCCCGCATCCGGCCGATCAGAAACGCATCGACCATCTGCTGGGTGGCGTCATTCTCCGCCAGATTGAATCGCTCCAACACCAGCCGAGCCGCCACGGCCGCCTGACCGTCCACTGTTGCTTGTGCCTTAAGCTTCGTAAGCCGCTCGTCCTGGCTGATCACTTCGGTCGTAATTCGCAGCACGCTCCCCGGTTCTACAAAGTTGGCATACTTCACGCTGCGAGCTTCTTTAAGCACCACCACGCTATGGGAAAAATCCTCGCTGGCGCGCACCAGCCAGGCGCTGGCCTGCACCAACGCCTCCAGCATTAACACTCCGGGCATCACCGGCGCCGCGGGAAAATGATCGGCCAGATACTCCTCGGCCATCGCCAGCCCTTTGAGTGCGACCAGCCGCGATCCGGGCTCCAGTTGGACGATTCGATCAATCAGACAGAACCGCATGCCAACCGCACCAAACCTTTCCGCCGCAATCACTTTCGATCGACGGCAAATCCTCAAAAATCGAGCCAATGAATTTAATCGTTACCGTCGAATGTCACAACAGGGGAAAATGGGGAAGCCATGCTCGAGCTCCAGGCCACATCGCATGTGGGGCAGTAAATCCGCCGCCACAGCAGACGGCCCGCGCTGGTGATCGATTCATTGAAAGGCGATAAGTCTATGCAGGAATTGCAGTTGCGGCAGGCCTGCACGGTGCAGGTATCGTCACGGCGTGTGATCAGGATCGCCACATTCCCGGCGATCTCCGTGCGGCCGGGTTGGGCCGACCAGAGTGCCAAGAATTCGGATCGTGGATGAGGCCGGTTGGGGCCTGCCTGAGGGTCGTGGAGCCAAACCGCAGCGTCATCAATGCCCGCCAAAAGGCTGAAGTGTCCCCAAGGACTGCGCTGCACGATGCGATGATTGAGGATCGCCGCCACCCCCTGGGTTTGGCAATTCTCCAGCAGCGCCAACGGATCGCTGGCTTGCACCACCACCGAGGCCAGCCCCCGCCCGCGGGCATCGGCAGCCAGAAGATGCGAGCGTACGCCACCCATAATGGTGGGCGAGCGCATGAGTCGCTCCCAGATTTCCTCTTGGGCCAGTTCGAGCCCCAAGGCGCGGTACGCCATGCACAGCGCCGCGGCGCCGCAGGTGCGCTGGCCCAGCAGCACAAGCTGGGGCTCGTAGGTGGAAATATCACAACTCATTTGACAGTATAACTTTGAGTGCAACGTGGCTTCAATCGCCCGTGCCGCTCCGGGTGTGTGAAAACGTGAAATGAAATGAAACGCAATTTAATACAGTGCAGCGAGTCAATTGTTGGACCAGTCTTGCCAGTTCCAGTCTTGCCAGATTTCGCGGCCCCCGGCGGCGCCTGCCGCGACCTTCTCCGGCTTGCCGAACATGGCCAGCAGTTCTTCCCGCAACTTCTGGCCCAGCTCCGAATCCGGCGCGGCCGGGGTGGGCATCGCCGCGGTCGTGCATGTCGTGGCGGCGGCGATCGCCTCCTTGATGGCCGTGATCTGCCCCGAGGTCTGCCCCGCCGATTGATGCACGCCGGCCAGTTGCGCGTCGATGGCCGCCTGAGCCTGCGGATAGGCCTGCTGCAGATCGGCAAACGACTTGTCCAGCGTCGCCGTGAGCGATTGCAGTTGTTGCTTCACCGCGGCATCGCCCGGCGAAGCCAAGGCCTGACCGAGAATCGCCCGGAACTGCTGGAACTGGCCGCACACCTGGCTGAAGTCTGGCTGAGACATACTGATCGTTCTCCGTGTACTGGGTCTATTGCCAGCGATTCTGGCCGGAAGCGACTTCCAGGCCGAAGCGCAGCAGTTGAGGGTAAGCATTCTCTTCACCGGCCGCGTGCAGATCAGCGGCACAGCATCGCACCGCCCCAGCGATCGTCATCGCCGTGAGATCGCCTGGCGAGGCCACTTCGGGCAATCCCGCCGGAGCGAGACTCCCGGCGGCAAACACCACCGCTTGAGCCACCGCTCCGGACGGCGTTTGCACGCCCGCCTTGCGGGCTGC
>JBGTDH010000562.1:0-2102 GCA_041748435.1 Pirellulales bacterium | reverse complement strand
CCGCGCTCGAGGAGCGGATCGAGCAGTTGCACGAAGAGCTCGCGTATCGCGGATTGCAGTTTCGGCCGCACTGCTGGCTGGCCGAGGAGTGGTTCTCTCCGGACGGCGTGCCGGGAATCGCCATTCCGTTTTATCTGGCGCATCCGCGGCTGGCCCGCCTGGAGCGGCGGCAGATGCTGGAGGTGGAAGGCGGCTCCAAGGAATGGTGCCTGATGATTCTGCGGCACGAGATGGGGCACGCCATCGACACCGCGTATCGCCTGCATTTGCGAAAGCAGTACCGCGAGTTGTTCGGCAAATACACGGATCCCTATCCGGAGCACTATCGCCCCAAGCCTTACAGCAAGAGTTACGTGCTGCACCTGGAGCCGTGGTACGCGCAGGCCCACCCCGCCGAAGATTTCGCCGAGACCTTCGCCGTCTGGCTCAAGCCGCGCTCCCGCTGGCGCACCCATTACGCGGGCTGGCCGGCCGTCAAGAAGCTGGAGTATGTAAGCCAATTGATGAAAGAGATCGGCGCCGAGCGTCCCAAGGTCACCTCGCGGGAACACATCGAGCCGGTGCGCAGCGTGCGCAAAACACTGTTTGCGCATTACCAGGAGAAGCGCAACCGCTACGGGGTCGATCACCCCAACTTCTACGATCAGGACTTAAGAAAACTCTTCTCGGACGATCGCCAGTTTGCCCGTGAGCCTTCCGCGGCCGCGTTCTTGCGCCGCATTCGTCCCGAGCTGCGCAAGGCGGTCTCCTATTGGACGGGGCAATACCAGTACATGATCGATCAGGTGCTGGTCGAGATGATCGCCCGCTGCCGCGCGTTGAATCTGCGCATGGACCGTTCGCCCACGCAAGCCAAGCAGGACGCCATCGTGCTGCTCACCATGCAGACCATGAACTACCTCCACGGCGGCCATCACCGCGTGGCGCTGTAGTTCGTAGTCCCGCCTTCAGGCGGTTCTTCCGGCTGAAGCCGGTACTACGAACTTCCTATCCGCCGCTCAAACGGCCGCGGCGGATGGGAGGGCCAAGTTGTTCGGAGTCGGGATCGCGTTGCGTGCGGCGCGGTTCGCCGATGTGGGGTCGCGGCCGGCTCTCCATGCCAATGTCCATTCCTTCGCCGAAGTAATACTTGCGGGCTTCAGGATTATTCAGCACTTCTTGCGGACGCCCCTCGCAGAGCACCTGCCCGCTGCGAATGACATAGCTGCGATCGGTGATCTGCAGCGTCTCCCGCGCGGCATGGTCGGTGATCAGAATCGAGATGCCCTGCGTCTTCAGATCGCGCACGATGGATTGAATGCTGTTGACCGTCACCGGGTCGATGCCGGCAAACGGCTCGTCCAGCAAGATGATCTTGGGGTTGGAGACCAGCGCGCGGGCGATCTCCAAGCGTCGCCGCTCGCCGCCGGAGAGCGAGAGCGCCAGCGACTTGCGCAGCCTGGTGATATCGAATTGCTCCAGCAGTTCGTCGCAGCGGCGGCGGCGCGTGGGGCGATCGATGGCGAGCATTACCATCATGCCCAGCAGGTTCTTCTCGACCGTGAGCTTGCGGAACACGCTCGACCCCTGGGCCAGGTAGCCCATGCCTCCTTCGCGAGCGCGGCGATAGAGGGGCCAGTGCGTGACATCCACACCGCCCAGCGTGACGGTGCCGGCGTTGGGCTCGATCAGCCCGCACGTCATGCGGAAGCTCGTGGTCTTCCCGGCGCCGTTGGGTCCCAGCAGGCCCACAATCTCGCCTTGCTCGACGTGGAAGTCAACGCCGTCGACCACACGGCGTCGGCCGTAAATTTTCACGAGGCCTTTGGCGGAGAGCATAGGAGAGGGGAGAGGGGACAGGGGACAGCCAGAAGGGAACAGCCAGAGGGTTAAGTAAGGAGCCGCTTGCGTAGAGATGTGAGCATTTTGCTGATCTCGGTGATTAATGCCAAGGTCGGTTGGACCTCTTCGGGCGTTAAAAATTCAACGGCCCGCCTGAGGGCTAGGAATGCTATTGGTGTGGCGTGGGAGCAAGGTTAGATTGCTCGCATCCTTGGGGGGATACAAGGAAGTTGAGCGATGGCCCATCGATGGTCGGAAGGAACCGAGTTTGTCCGAGTACT
>JBGTDH010000561.1:0-6184 GCA_041748435.1 Pirellulales bacterium | reverse complement strand
CGGCCGCGGCGATGCCACCAGCACGCACATCGCCTGGCAGAGACCCGGCGGACCGTACGTGTGCTCGGCCGTGCTCTACGGAGAGCAGCTCTATGTTCACAACGAGCAAGGCATCGTGGCATGCTACGCGGCCCGCACGGGCGAGCTACTCTATCGCCAGCGGCTGGAGGGCAAATTCTGGGCATCCAGCGTCGCCGGAGATGGCAAGATCTACATCACCAACGAGAACGGCACGACGTACGTGTTGCGCGCTGGTCCGAGTTATGCGCTGCTTTCCACGAACAAGCTGGAGGAGTACACGCTTGCCTCGCCGGCGCTCGATCGTGGGCAGTTCTGCCTTCGCACCGAGAAGCGACTGTGGTGCGTGCGATAACAAAAAGAGCCCGGTTGGCCTCCATCACGGCCAACCGGGCCCATTACAGCGTGAAAAACCGGCGCGACCCGTAGCGGGTGGTGCGATCTCCAAATCTGGAGATCAGGCGCTAAGATTCACGGCTGTGCCACGTATGCATTGGCCTCAGGGCGGCGGGAAGCCCCGAGGCCAACAGGGTCGATTATGAAACACGACTAATGCAGGGTCCGTGCCAAGCCGCGTTATCCCAAGGGCGGGTTGGACTACAATTCTTCTAAAGGCTGCAACTCCAACAAGTTGCGATTCATCGCAGTTGCCGGTTCCTTTCCCAGGCTCGATGGGAGTACGTGTAAGATTTACAATGTGCCGCTAGCATCCGTCTCCGGCGGGGCCAAGACGATATTGCCAGCAAGCTGGGCCTGTTGCACGGCGTCGCTGATCTGCAGCATGGTGGCCACGTCCAGTTGCTCGGAGCGCAGGCTTTCGCTCAGGCCGAGTTGGGCCAGAATCCGGTCGACCTGCGGCTTGTCCAATCCTTGGGCGGCGGCCAGCAGTTGACTCCGCAGGAACTTGCGGCGGTGGAAGAACATGGCCCGCGTGAAGTCGTGAAAGAATCGCAGATCGGCAATCCGGCTGCGGCGCTCGGGATCGAACGTCAGCTTGATGATGGCGCTGGTGACTTTCGGCCGCGGCCAGAACACGGTGGGGGGCAGCAGCCGCACCAGCTCCACCTGGCACTGGCTCTGAATCCAAATGCTCAGGGCGCTGTAGTCCTTGGTTCCCGGCACGGCCATGATCCGATCGGCCAGCTCCTTCTGAATGGTGATCGTCATGGTCTGCGGCACGACATCGGTCAGCAGCAGGTTGGAGATCACCGGCGTGGCCACGTTAAATGGCAAGTTGGCCACCAGCTTGAATTGCCGATCCGGTCCGGCGGCCAGCTCGGCGCGCACCGCGTCCAGCAGCTCTGCCCGCATGCGGTTCTTGTTCTTGAGTGCGTCCATTCGCAACAAGCGCACGTTGGGGCAATCGATCAAGGCCTCGCTGGCCAGTTGATGCAACTGCGAGTCGATCTCCACCGTGATGACGGTAGCCACTTGCAGCGCGATCTGCACGGCGAGAGAGCCCGTGCCCGTGCCCACCTCTAACACGACGTCGTTGGGTCCCAGTTGGGCGGCATCGATCAGCAAGCGCAGCAGGTTCAGATCAATTAAGAAGTTCTGACCGTGGCGCGTCTTGGGGTGGATGCCCGCCTCCTCGAAGCGCCGCAGGAGGTAAGAGAGCGTCTGATTTTGGGGAGCGCCGGTCATGCCATGCTTTCCATTTGCCGTGCCACGTATTTGGCCAGCAGATCGGTTTCGATATTCACCTGATCTCCGACACGCAATTTGCCCAGCGTGGTAACGGCCAGCGAGTGCGGGATCAGGGCCACGCTGAAACGCTCGGCTTGCACCTCGACCAGCGTGAGACTGACCCCATCGATGGCTACCGAGCCTTTGGAGGCCATCTGGCGGGCGAGTCTGGAGGAGACTTGAAACCAGCAAGTCGACCACTCCTGTTGATCGATGCGCTCGACGAGCGTACCCAGGCCATCGACGTGCCCGGTTACCAGGTGCCCGCCCAGTCGATCTCCCAGTTGCAAAGAGCGTTCGACATTCACCTGACTGCCCGAGACCAATCTGCCCAGATTGGTGCGCGCCAGCGTTTCCGGTCCGGCATCGAAGGCCAGGGCCTCGCCTGCAATCTCAATCACCGTCAAACAACAGCCGTTGATGGCGATGCTCTCTCCCAACGTGGCTTCGGCGGCGATCCGTGGGAAGTGCAACGTCAGCCGCCTTCCCGGTGGGCGATCCTGCACGGCGGTCACGCTCGTCAGTAACTCAACCAGGCCCGTAAACATTGAACTCGCTCAACTCCGCCACGCGGCGTTCGTAAG
This sequence comes from Pirellulales bacterium, assembly GCA_041748435.1. Classification (GTDB taxonomy): domain Bacteria; phylum Planctomycetota; class Planctomycetia; order Pirellulales; family JBGTDH01; genus JBGTDH01. The sequence continues at coordinate 3,896 of JBGTDH010000561.1, read as the reverse complement.
ATCGCAGTGTACCGGGCCAGCGGTGGCTTTCCCACTTACTTCTTCCACTCCAGCACCTGGCCGTCTGCCAGGAGCCGCTCGCGGAGCGCGGCATAATCGACGTCTTGCACAGCGACGCCGCGCTTCAGGGCCAGGGAGGCGTTGGTAGCGGCCGATTGGCCCAGGATCATAAATACCGGCTCCATGCGAATCGAGCCAAATGCAATGTGCGAGCTGGAGAGACATACCGGTACCAGCAGATTCTGGCACTGCTCTTTCTGCGGCTGGATCGATCCGAGCGAAATCTCGTAAGGACCGCCCGTGCTGACGCCGATGTCGCCTTCGTTCTGTACATAGCCTTCGGGGGTGACGTAGCGCTGCACGTTGTGGGAGTCCATCGTGTACGAGCCCATGCCGATCGATTCCGGTGTGGGGCGCCGCTTGAGCAACTCGTTCTCTGTCATTACATGGCGGCCTACCATGCGGCGGGCTTCGCGCACGTAAATCTGATGCGGCCAATTGTTATTGTCTGTGAATTCATCGCGAGCCAGGCCCCATTTGCTCATGGCGGCGCGCACGTCTTCCGGCACGCGCGGATCGTTGGCAATGAAGTACATCAGGCCTCGCTGATAGAGCTCGTGCTCGCGAATGATCTCGCGGCGCCGCTCGTAGCTGGCCTCGGGGTAATCGTAGTTGAAGCCGATGTTGTCGGTGCTGAAGGGTCCGTGATTGTTCGTGTCCGTCTTGTGATTGGGGATGGGATCGAACTTATCGAACGTCTCCCGCCAGCCGGCCAGAAACACGCGCAGCAACAGCTCGTACTGTTTGGGGTCGTAACCCTCCGGCTTGGCAAACGCCACGCGATTGGCCGGATCGTCGCTCAGGCACATGCGGAAGCAATAGGCCTGCAGTTTCTTGTCCGCCTCGCCGAAGGCGCCGGGCGCCTCGCGCGTGATGCGCGGCAGCAGGCCACTGGCGGGATCGCCGGGCGTGTTGTACGGATCGATCGGCTTCTTGAGCACGCCAAAGTGATGCCGGTGGTGCAGCACGCCCACCTGCACGCCGTTGTACTTCTCGCCGTAGGTGCTCACGGCCTCACGGCCGACATGGTACGCCACGCCCGCCGCGGCCATCAGGTCGCCCTCGTAGGTGGCATCAATGAACATCCGGCCCCGATACGTGTGTCCTTCGAGCGTGCGAATGGCCGTGATGCGGCCGTTCTGCTTCGTCACGCCCGCCGCGCGATCGAGCCATTCCTCGCGATGCACGGGAATCTTGTGCTCGCGGACCAAATCCTCGAACACGCCCTCGGCGGCGTGCGGCTCGAAGATCCACATCGTGCGCTGCTCGCCGTCGATGGCCGGCGTGCCCTGCCCCTTGTTGCCGTAAGACTCCCGCTTCTGCCACTTCCAGGCCTCTGGGCGATCGTAGTGTTTCCAGATGCGGTGATAGAACTCGCGGGCCAGACCGCCGATGACCGCCTTGTTGCCAGTATCCGTAAAGCCTAGACCGCCGCTGGAGAGGCCCCCCAGATGCAATTCGGGACAGATCACAACGGTCGTGTGTCCCATTATCTTGGCCTGCACCGCGGCCACGACACCAGCCGCATTGCCGCCATACACGACCACATCGAACGTGCCCGGCTCCGGCTCGTTAGCGGCGTGAGCACGTGCGGGCAGCAGGGCCAAACAACCGACAAGGCCCAGTGCTGTGAGCAAGCAGGTGCGCATGGTGTATGCCTTCAAAGCGAGTAGAGCCAGTTAGTCGAAGCCAACGCTTACGCCAGCACGCCGCGAATGGGCTTGCCGGCGGCGATGGGCAGCGGGCGATCGAGCGGATCGAAGACTTCGGTCTCGGGATCGATCCCCAGCAAATGAAACATCGTCGCGGCCAGATCGTCGGGGCGGACCGGCTCGCGCGACGGGAACTCGCCGCGCTTGTCGCTGGCCCCATGCACGTAGCCGCGCTTCACACCGCCGCCGGCCAGCAGCACCGTGTAGCACTGCGGCCAATGATCGCGGCTGACGTTCTCGTTGATCTTGGGCGTGCGGCCGAACTCGCCCATCCATACGACCAGCGTGCTTTCCAGCAGGCCGCGGTCTTCCAGATCGAGCAGGAACGTCGGCAGCGTCTGCTCGGTGATCGGAAAGTGGCGCGCCTCGACAATCGGAAACATGCGCGTGTTGTCAAAACCGTGCGTATCCCAGCCGCCGCTCGTTGTGCTGCGGCCGCCAATGGAGTCGGAGAAGTAAACGTTCACGAACCGCACGCCAGCCTCGACCAGGCGGCGGGCCAGAAGGCAGCTTTGACCATACGTGTGCCGGCCATAGGCATCGCGGAGCTTTTCCGATTCCTGCGATAGATCGAATGCCTGGCGAATGCGCTTGGAGTTGAGCATCGCCAGGCTCTTTTCATAATACGCGTCCAGCCCTTGGGCTTCGGCCGCGTAGTCCAACAGCTTCGATTGGCCATCGACCAGCCGCTGCAGCTCGCGACGGTTCTCCAGGCGGGCCAGCGACAGATTGGCCGGCAGCGTGAGCTCCGGCAGATTGAAATTCGGCTCGTTGGGGTCTTCCGTCACCAACAGCGGATCGTGCCCCTTGCCCAGAAAGCTGGCGTGCTGCCCCGGAGTGACCGCGCCATCGCGAATCACATAGGGATACGCCACGAACGTCGGCATGCCGTCCTTCGTGGGCGACAAGCGATCGACCACCGAGCCGTAGGCCGGGAACAGATCCAGCGAGTCCTTGAGCCGGATATCGTCTACCGGCGGAGCATGCCCGGTCCGCGCATAGTAGCTGGCCGAGTTGTGGTTCTTCATCGGATGATGCATGCTGCGGAGGAGCGACACGCGATCCATCACGGTCGCCGTGCGAGGCAGCTTCTCACAAATCTCGATCCCCGGCGCGCTGGTCGAGATCGCCCGATACGGCCCGCGAATGCCATCGGGCGCGTCAGGCTTGGGATCGAACGTGTCCAGATGGCTGGGCCCGCCGAACTGATACAGAAAGATGACGCTCTTGGCCCGCGCCGGCGGCCCTTTCTTCCCCTCGGCCCGCAACAGCCGCGGCATATTGAGGCCCAACAGGCCCAACCCTCCCACCTGCAGCAAGCTGCGCCGCGGGAAAGTGGCGGACCGAAAGTCTCGACAGGCAGAGGTAGGCATCATGGTGATCCGGACGCAAGGGGACTCACGGTAGTATGAGACATCTGCGACCGTGTGCCAAGTGACAGGAACTCAACAGACGCTTGAGGATGATGCTTCTATTCCATTACCCGATTCGGGCAAGCCTAACCCCCTGCGCTACGAATTCCCGGACAACTTGCGGAGAATACGGGGTCCGTGGTCCCGAAAATCAAAAAGTGCCTGTTTTCTCGCTCCTCCTCCTCGATTTTCGGGACTTTCGGGATATTCTTGACCAACGGCGGTCGGTTTTTGGATTCGTGCAGGGACGATCCGGCTTATGCGCCCTCTCGGGGCGCCCTGGACAGTCGGCGTCGTCTTCCTGATGTGTTGCAAATTGCGTTTCATTTCATTTCACCATTTCACACAGCAGGCAAGCTGCCGGACCCCCCAGGCGGACTATCGGCTTTCGGCTTTCGGCTGTCAGCCAAACTTCTGGCCGAAAGCTATTGGCTGACAGCCGATAGCTTCCTGATCGACGGCAATTCCAAAAAACAAACTGATTGGACAATGACCGGCATCGCGATGGGCGATTCGGCATCTTTTCGGTCATTTCGTCGAACCGGAGCGCGCTGTCATTCGTACCTTTTAATACAACGGCCCGCCTGAGGGCTAGGAATGCTATTGGTGTGGCGTGGGAGCAAGGTTAGATTGCTCGCATCCTTGGGGGGATACAAGGAAGTTGAGCGATGGCCCATCGATGGTCGGAAGGAACCGAGTTTGTCCGAGTACT
>JBGTDH010000560.1:0-2000 GCA_041748435.1 Pirellulales bacterium | reverse complement strand
CGTGATGGAATCGAACAGCGCGGGCAGCACCTGCTGGCGATCTTCCTCAGCCGAGATGCCTACGGGCCAGACATCGCCCACGGCTGCTTTGCGGATGACCAGCTCCAGATTCCCGAGCCGATCTTTCCGCGGCGCTAGTCCCAATCCGGCCGGCCGCACGATCGCCGCCAGTGCCGTTCCCGTGGAGAGTCCCTGCAATTCATCGCGCACCTTGCCGGCTGCCCGCAGTGCGGCATCGGCGCCCGGCTCCATCACCAGCGGCAACTTCAGTGTGGCTTTGATGCGTGATACGGCCTCGGGAGTGCTCATTTCGCGCGTCGGGAAATCCACGCGGCCGCGCAACTCGGCCTGCGCCCGCTTGACGTTGGCTTCGTCCAGAAGGAACGGCGCTCCGGAGTCTTTGCGTCCCGGCGTTCCGGGCGGTCCTTCGTCGGCCAGCCGCGTGAGCCACGTCGCCAGCGCCGACGTATTGGAAAGCGAGAACCGGCCCCCCGGCACTACCAATTCGCTGCGATCGTTGATCAGACCCGTCACTTTGTAGACGGGCTGCGTGGCCGTGCCGCGCGTCTCGATCTTGGGGCTGTCCCCCGGTCGCGAGCCGCGGATGCTCAGGGCCGTCACCTTGAGCTGCGTGAGCGTGCGCGACCACTGCTGATGCGTCAGCCCGCTCTTGGAATCTGCCGCCAGGTCCATCTCAATCCGACCCGCGCCCTGCGCGGCGCCGGCCATCGCCAGGAACAGGCAACACCAGTGGTGAGGAAGATGCATATTATCTATTCTTGGAGGGGAGGCCTCATGGGCAAGTATACAACGCCGCTGGCACAACAGAGTTAAGCACCCATGGCCGCGGAAAAAGCCACAGCCTTGGTGCTACGCGTCGTGGAATGGAGTGAGACGAGCAGCATCGTCACGCTCCTGACGCGCGAGTTCGGCAAGGTGCGCGGGCTGGCCAAGGGGGCCCGGCGGCCCAAGGGTCCGTTCGAATCTGCCCTGGATTTGCTGTCGACCTGTCAGATCGTGTTCTTGCGCAAGTCGAGCGATGCGCTGGATCTGCTGACGGAGGCCAAGCTCGAGCGGCGGTTTCGTCCCCGCGCCGGCGATCTGGCCAGCCTCTACGCCGGCTATTACGTGGCGGAGTTGCTCAACGATCTGACGGACGATTACGATCCTCATCCGTTGTTGTTCGATGCCGCGCAAGAGACGCTGCTGGGCCTGTCCGGCGGCGAGGGGTCCACCTCGCTGCTGGTGCTGCGGTTCGAGCTCACGGCGCTGGAGGTGTTGGGCCATCTCCCTTCCCTGGAAACGTGCGCCGACTGCGGCAAGCCCGTGGAAGGGGCAGGCCGCGTGGCGTTCGGGATGCTAGCGGGGGGCGTGCTGTGCCAGCAATGCCGGCCCGGAAAACCACAAGTTGTCTCCCTCAGCCCACAAGCAGTGCAGATTCTGCGGCAATCTACCGATCACACGGGCGAGGCGCTCGCGGCGCCGCCAGACCGTGCGCACCTGGGCGAAGTGCGGGGGCTGATGAATGGCTACATCACGCACCTGTTGGGCCATCGGCCGGCCATGCATGCTTATCTCAAGTCGTCGGGCTAGTGCGTCGTCAGCGTGAGAGTATGAGTCGTAGGGCAGCTTTCGAGGCGGGCTGGCGAATGTAGGCCGGTCTCTCCGAGACCGGCAACGGGTTTCGGAGAAACCCGCCTACATTACGCGCCCGGTCCGAGAACCGGCCTTGGCAGCAGTCGTTTGTTTTGGCTACACCTCGCATCCCTTGAATCGGTCGGTTTCGCAGGAATCGCTGCGCGCCGTCAATTTAGTCATCACTCGCTGTTTTGCGCCTATGCTCATGCGACCAACTCCCCGGTTGTTGTGGATCGCCGCAATGCTGCTGGCAGGCGGATGTGCTCTGCCCGGCGGATCGGCCAACCCTTGGCTGACGCGCAACGAGGCGGGTCCGACCTACGTGCGGCATCGCTCGACCGTCGAATCGGCCGCCGGCCAGG
>JBGTDH010000559.1:0-3334 GCA_041748435.1 Pirellulales bacterium | reverse complement strand
GCCGAACGTGGTTTAATCGGAATTGCCGCCGACGCCAATCCCGCATCGTGTTACCGCAATAATTACTTGTTCTGGGACTTTTTCCATTTGGCTTCGGCTTGTTCGACGGCGCCGACGTACATGAAGGCGTCTTCGGGCAGGTGGTCCCATTTGCCTTCGCAAATTTCTTCGAAACTGCGGATCGTTTCGGCGAGAGGCGTGATTTCGCCCGGCTTGCCGGTGAACACCTCGGCCACGAGGAACGGCTGCGAAAGGAACCGCTCCATGCGGCGGGCGCGATGCACGACCAGCTTATCCGTTTCGCTCAGCTCATCGACGCCCAGAATGGCGATGATGTCTTGCAACTCGCGATAGCGCTGCAAAATACGCTGCACGCGGCGGGCGATGTTGTAGTGCCGGTCGCCCACGTATTGCGGGTCCAAAATACGGCTGGACGATGCCAACGGATCGACCGCCGGATAGATGCCCTTCTCCGAGATCGAACGCTCCAGATAGAGGAACGCGTCGAGCTGGCCGAAGGCCGTGGCCGGGGCGGGATCGGTCGGATCGTCGGCCGGCACGTACACGGCCTGCACGCTGGTGATGGCCCCCTTGTTGGTCGAGGCGATCCGTTCCTGCAGGGCGCCCATCTCGGTGGCTAGCGTCGGCTGGTAGACCACCGCACTGGGCATGCGGCCCAAGAGGGCGGACACCTCGCTGCCGGCTTGCGAGAAGCGGAAGATGTTGTCGATAAACAGCAGCGTATCGGCGCCGGTTGTGTCGCGGAAGAACTCGGCCATGGTAAGTGCCGAGAGCGCCACGCGAAGACGCGCGCCCGGCGGCTCGTTCATCTGGCCGAAGACCATGCACGTCTGCTCGATGACTTTGCGACCCGTCTGGCCGATCTCCGCTTCCCGCATTTCGATCCACAGATCGGTTCCCTCGCGGGTCCGCTCGCCCACGCCGGCGAACACCGAGTAACCGCCGTGGGAGCTTGCCACGCGAGCAATCAGCTCTTGCAGAATGACGGTCTTGCCCAGGCCGGCCCCGCCGAACAAGCCGGCCTTGCCCCCGCGTACGAACGGTGTGAGCAGGTCGATCACTTTGATGCCCGTCTCGAACAACTCCGTCTTGGTCGAGAGATCGGCCACTTCCGGCGCCGCGCGGTGGATGGGCCAATATTCCTCGGCCGCCACGGGACCGAGCTCATCGATCGGCTCGCCCAGCAAGTTGAACACGCGTCCCAAGGCGGGCTTGCCGACGGGCACCTTGATCGGAGCGCCCGTGTCGCGCACGTCCTGGCCGCGGATGAGACCGTCGGTGCTGGCCAGAGCCACCACGCGCACGCGACCGCCGCCGAGATGCTGCTGCACCTCGCCGGTGAGGTTTACCTGCACTCCCTTCTGCTCGTACTGCACCTTCACGGCGTTGTAGATCGAGGGGAGTTGATCCTCGGGAAAGGCCACGTCGAACGTGGACCCGATGACTTGCGTGATGCGTCCAACGCCGGGTGCGGTTGTCATAAATGTCAGTCGTTAGTAGTTAGTAGTCAGTAGTTAGTAGTGCGTGGTCAGTCGTCCGTGGTTCTTGCTACTGACCACTGACTACGGACCACTGACTTATTTGTTCAACGCCTCCACGCCGCCCACGATATCCAGCAATTCAGATGTAATCTGGCCTTGGCGGGCGCGGTTGTAGGTCATGCTCAGGGAGCGAATCAAATCGTCGGCGTTCTCGGTGGCGGCCTTCATGGCCACACGACGGGCAATCTGCTCGCTCACCGCCGCATCCAGGAAGCACTTGAACAGCTTCACCTTGAAGCTGGTGGGCACCACCTCCTCCAAGATGCTGGCCGCCGAGGGGAGAAACTCGTACTGCAGTTGCACTTTGTCGTCGGCCGGGCCGCTGCCTTCCAGAGAACCAAGTGGCAGCAGCGTCTCGACTACCGCGGATTGCCGGCTGACGTTGAAAAACTTCGTATAGACCACATCCAGGCGGTCGAGCTTCCCGGTGATGTAGGCTTCCAGGTAGCGGTTGGCCAGCAGCTCCACTTGTTCGAACGACGGCTTATCTTCGAAGTGCATGTACCGCTGATCCATCGGCACATTGCGATACTTGAAGAAGTTAATTCCGCGCTTGCCGGAGACCTCCAGCGAGACGTTCAGAACCGAAGCCTTGAGTTCGTTCAACCGCGTGAAGGCCGCGCGCTGCACGTTGCCGTTGTAACCGCCGCACAAGCCGCGGTTGCCCGTCAGCACCAGCAGAATGGCGTTTTTCGTCACCTCGCGGGCTTCCAACAGCGGATGGCTCACTTGCAAGCCGCTGTTGGCCAGATCGGCCACCAGCTTGGTGATTCGCTGCGTGTAGGCTGTGGAGGCATGCGCGCGGTCCATCGCCTTCTTAAAGCGCGCCGTGGCAATCAGCTCCATCGTCCGCGTAATCTTGCGGATGTTGCGAACCGACTTGCGGCGTTTATCTAATGCTCGGGCTTTGGCCATGATTGGCTATTGGCTATCGGCTTTCAGCAGGACTGCCTGGCTGACAGCTAATAGCTGACAGCCGACAGCTATTCTCACACCAACACCGCCTCTTGCTTGATCTTCCCGGCAAACTGACCTTGGAACTCCTTGATGGCGGCGTCCAAGCGTCCGGCGGTCTGGTCGTCGAGGTCTTTACTCTCCAGCAGCTTGTTGCGAACCTCCGACTTTTGCTCACGCATGAATTTCAGGAAGGCGTCTTCCCATTCGGCAACGCGATCGACCGGCACGCTGTCCAACGCGCCGCTGGCCCCCGCGTAAATGCTCATCACCTGATCGATCACATGCATGGGCCGGTACTGTCCCTGCTTGAGCAGCTCCACCATGCGATAACCGCGATCGAGCTGCGATTGCGTGGCGACGTCCAACTCAGTGCCCAGTTGTGCGAAGGCCTCCAACTCGCGGAAGGCGGCCAGGGCCAGACGAAGACCGCCGGCCACGCGCTTGCTCTTCATGGCCTTGATCTGGGCCGCTCCGCCCACACGGGAGACCGAGATGCCCACGTTCATGGCGGGGCGAATGCCGGCGAAGAACAAGTCGGGCTGCAAGTAGATCTGGCCATCGGTGATGGAGATCACGTTGGTGGGAATGTACGCGGAGACTTCGCCTTCCAGCGTCTCGATGATCGGCAGCGAGGTGAGCGAGCCCGCGCCCAAGGCGTCGCTGAGCTTGGCCGATCGCTCCAGTAGGCGGCTGTGGCAATAGAACACGTCTCCGGGGAACGCCTCGCGTCCCGGAGGACGACGGCAAAGTAGAGAGATTTGGCGATAAGCCACGGCTTGTTTTGATAAATCGTCATAGACGATCAGGGCATGTTC
>JBGTDH010000558.1:0-8064 GCA_041748435.1 Pirellulales bacterium | reverse complement strand
GACGCGCTGGCCTTGGAGCTGGCGCGCATGCCCGGCTGGATCTCGCGCACGTTCCGGGCGATCGAGCAGTGGCCCACCGACGCGCAGCGATGGGCCGAGTGGGAATTGCTCTACTCTCGAGCCGACGACCCGCAGGCGGCGGCGCGGGCCAGGGAATTCTATGAACGGCATCGGCAGGAGATGGAGGCCGGGGCCGTGCTGTTGTGGCCGCAGCGCGAAGATTTGTACAGCCTGATGTGCCTGCAGGCCGAAGGGGGGCGGGCGGCGTTTGCCCGCGAGAAGCAGGGGTCGCCTTTGTCTGCCGATGTGTGCGAGTGGCCGGAGAGCTATTTCGGCTCGGGGAGCGAGGGGGAGTTGTGGTTCGATGCCTGGCCGGAGGGTCTGCGCGTGAAGGTGTTGGCGCTCGATCCGAGCAAGGGGCGCGATGCGCGGCGGGGCGATTACTCGGCGTATGTGCTGCTGGGGATCGATTCTCAAGGGCTGGTGTATGTGGAAGCCGACTTGGCCCGCCGGCCGACGCCGCAGATGGTGCAGGCGGGGGTGGAGTTGTATCGCCGCTTCCGGCCGCACGTGTTTGGCGTGGAAGCCAATCAGTATCAGGAGCTGCTGGCCGGGGAATTCGAGCAGGCGTTTGCCCGGGAAAACTTGCTGGGGGTGCGCCCCTGGACGGTGGAGAATCATGTGAACAAGCTCGTGCGCATTCGCCGGCTCTCGCCCCTGCTGGCGGCCGGCCGGCTGCGATTCAAACGCCCCAGCGCGGGGACGCAATTGCTGGTCAACCAGCTCAAAGATTTTCCGGTGGGAGACCATGACGATGGTCCCGACGCGTTGGAGATGGCATTGCGGCTGGCGAGCGAACTGCTCGAGCCTCCCAGCGGCGACGGGCTGGGAGATCGTCTGCGCGTGGGCTGAGTGGAACTGGCATGGCCGGGTGTAGGGTGGGTCTCGCGGACTCGACCCACCCTACACTCTCATGGGGCGAAAGAGGGGGTCCTTCGGCCAACCAAACAAAAAAACCCGCCGTGAGCGGCAAGGCCGTTCACGGCGGGCATTGTACACGAACAAGTGTCCTGCGTGATGCTTAGAACAAGTAGTTCACGTAGGAGAGGAACTCGTTCTCACGCGTCTCGTTCGAGGTGACCGGGAACGAATAGCCCACGCCCACCTGAATGTCGCAGCCCACCATGATCAGCGTGCCGACCGACAAGTCCAACACGTCGTTCGGTTCGCGGTAGAGTGCCAAACTGCCGGTGAAGGTGGGGACCAGCAGATCGTCCGGATCCGGCGAGAAGCCCACCACGGCGGAGTTGAAGCCGAAGGCGTTGTTACGCGTGCCATCGCCCACGGTGTGCTTGCCCAGCAAGTTCACCTGGGGAATGATGCCCGTGATCTGCCCGGAGTTGCAGCAGCGGCAGCAGTTCAGGTTGCAATCGCGGTACAGCCAGTAACCGAGCGAGACGCTCCAGTCGAACGTGGTGATCTGGTCGTTTCGCACCGGGATGCCGAACTGGAAACCGCCCTGCGTGAACAATTGCGGGCTAAGCGTTTCGTAGTACAGCATGCCGGGATAGAACTTGGTGGTATTCTCGTCGAAATCACCCTGTTCGATGCTGGTCTGCGGCGTGAGGCCCAAGGTGGCGGAGACCACGGTGTCGCAGTCCCGCGCCAAGACATGCTTGACCATAATCTGCGGGTTGGAGAAATCGTCGCCGAACTCGCCATCGTCGGTCTGATTGGTATAGTACTGGCCCTGCACGGCAATGCTGGTGTCACAGGTGAGCAGCACTTCGGCGCCCACGCGATAGTTGATCTGCTTCTGCTGGCTGTTGAAGTCATCGAAGAAGTCGTTGTACAAATCCTGGTTGGCGGGACTGAGGCCGGCCAGGAAGGCATTGAACGATTTCGAGCCGCCCAAGCCGGTGTTGATGCCGCTGGAATACTGGAGGCCGAACCAGACCTTGTTCATGGGCGAGGCCGCCATGTTGTCGAACAAGTTCAGACGGTTGGCCTGATCCAGGCGACCAAGCTGCGGCGTGTTCATACCCGGCGAGAGGTTCGCCTGGGATGAATCCTGCGTGGGCGTGAAGTCTTGCTGCGGCTGGTTTGTGTCCTGCGGCTGTTGCTGCGGATCGGTCTGATTGGGGTCCGTCCGCTGCTGATCGTCGGTCTGGCCATCCGGCCGCGGCGGCGACGTGCTGCCGTCCGGATTGGGAACCGCGGGCGCTCCAGGCGAGTACGGCTTCGACGGCGAGGTGTAATACGGCGACGACGGCGCCATGTGCCGGTATCCCGGGGGGCATTGATAAGCTGGACGGCGCTGCGTTTCCGCCAGCGCGTCGGTCGAGGGCGCCAGGCTCAGCATCAGGCTGGCGCCCACCAGCGTACGGCCCACGTTGCGAATTGGTTTCAACCAGTTCATCGATCGACTCCTCCTTGAGCGTGTGGGCAGCCGCCGTGTGTCAGGGCACGGAATTGAGGCAGCCGCAAGTAACGGGGCGAAGGGAGTGGCCTGCTGCTGCGCGAGTCGCCGCAACGATCCAGAAGGAATCGCTGCACGGGTGGCGGCACGACAACAAACATTGCCTGTTCCCTCCGATTCAGGGTTTTCAGAGTAGATATCGACCGCCTGTACCGGATTTCCTGAACACAACGCCCGATTTTTCGTCATAAGCGTTAGAACTGCGCGCATTGCTAGCGATCATCAAGATTGCAAAACGTGACAAAGATTGCGCTCGGCGAGCCTCGGCGAGCGGGGGACGAAAGTCCCCTGGTTCGCAGCGCACCCCCCCGGCTCGCGGCCCACCGGGGGGCTTACGCCACCCCGCTCGCCCCTCGAGCTACAGCGAAGCGAATTGATGCTCCGGGCTGTGCTCGCTGCGGCTAGCGGCGAGGCTGGTATCGGCGTGGAAGGTCAGCGTGACGCTCCAGGCGCCGGACATGTCGGCCTTCACGATCCAGTGCGGGATCACCGCGACCGACTGATGCACCAGCTCGAAACCCCCTTCGGACTGGCTCACCGTCTCGATGGGGAACGTCCAGATGCGGCTGGGGCGCGACGTGTGCAATCCGGCGGCGATGCCCAGGTACTCGTCGACCAGTTCCAGGTCGTTCATGTCGTGCAGATCCAGATGCGTTCCCAGGTGGCCTAGTTGCTCGTGTGCGGCGTTGCGAAAATAGCGGTCCGAGGCGCCCGAGGGCAGCGCGGCGAAGTTCCATTCCACTCCGAAGTGGAACGTGCGATCGCGAGGCAGACCTTCCAACTGGTAATGCACCTCGAACGCGGGACTGCCCGCTTCGAGCGTGATGGTCTTGGTGAGCGAAAACGGCACGCGCCAGGCGTTGCCTTGGCGTGAGAGCACGACTTGGATGCGCTCGGGGGACCGGCGGAGCCGCGTCTCGTAGACGCCGGTGAGGAAGTCTCCGCGCTCCATGGCCCGTCCGGCGGCCACGTCTTCCAACGTGAGATGCTCGTCGAAGAAATGGTCGAGCAGACTCTTCCGCGCGTGCTGATCGTAGACCACGCGCTGATCGAGGCCCTCCTGCTTGAAGATCACGCGGTCGTGAATGCTGGCCACATTGCTGCCATCCTGACGGGCCCCCGCCAACACCTTGCGATGATAGGCCTCGGGACGCCGCGTGAAGGTTGCCAGCAGATTCAAGCAGATGCTGCGCACATCCAGCTCGTAGAGCTGGCCGCCGCGGGCCGGGGCCAAGAGCAGGGCGAGCTGGTCGCTGGAAAGATACACCTCCTGGCGAGCATCCAAATTGTGGTCTCCCACGAGGGCTTCGACCCACGGCCGCTGCCGGCCCGCCGCCTGATCGAGCAAGTTATCTGCGGCGATCAGGTGGTTGTAGACCGCGTTGCGCAGATGCGGCAGATAGATGCCGCCGAACGCGCCGTGCCAGTAGCTGCAATTGCATTGCGCGCGATACAACTCCGTGCGGGCATACTCGATGGTCTCAGCCGGATCGGCATCGCGCGTGGCCTGCTCCAGCCGGCGGCTCACCATCAGCATGCGCGTATACATCTCGTCCGATTCGGGATACTTCACTTTGAAGTTGCGCCAGAAGCCGCCGCGCACAAACCTCGCCAACGTCGGCCAACGCGGGTCTTGCTCCAGTTCGTGACGCACGTGCTCGTACGCGTTGAGCTGCTCCACGGGCAAGGCCCATTCGGTCATCTCGCGATAGCTGGCGTCGGGCAGATAGACCTTGCCCTGCGGCGGCACATTGTCGATCGTCTCGGAGAGCGTAGTCATCTGAATCCAGTCGCGATTCGCCGAGAGGGCATCGCAGAACTGGGCCAACCAGCCGTTGGTGTAGACGTGGCGGTGCGTCTCCGGCCATGTGCCGAACTTCTCGCCATCGTCGCCAAAGACCACCACGCTGCCGGGATGCGCGTCGGCAATCGCCGTCAGATGCTTGATTGTCTCCTGCGGGCTGGCAAACGGGACGATGTAACGCAGCCGCTCGCTGCCGGGAAAGATGGAAAGCAAATAGCCTTCGTCTTCGCTCACGTAGTAACCGTGCAACTGCGATTCTTCCAACCCGGCGTTCTTGAAATGGAAGTCGTCCAGAATGGTGTACTCGATGCCGGCTTCCGCCAGATCGCTCACGAGCGATTGCTCCCAGACGCGCTCGGGAATCCACATGCCGCGCACGCGGCCGCCCAACCGCTGTTCCAGCCATTGCGTGTACGAGCGAATCTGCCCGATGCGGTCGCGCCGCGGAATCATCGGCAGAATGGGCTCGTAGTAGGCCCCGCCGATAATCTCCACCCGGCCTGCCGCCACCAGATCGGCCAGGCGAGCGACATACTCCGGCCGATGCGCCGCCAGCCATTCCATCAGAGAACCGCTGGTGTGCAGCGCAAACGGCAGGTGTGGATACCGATCCAGCACGTCCAGGAACGGGCGATAGCTTTCTTGATACGCCTGCTCGATGACGCCATCAAAATTGCCGATCGGCTGATGATTATGCAGGGCCAGAACGAAACGAATAGGCTGCGGCATGGGAGAAGTCAGAAATCAGGAGTCGGGAATCGGGAGTCAGGAATCAGGCCGGATTAGACCGCAAAAGCGGTGCTAGCGGGAAGAGGAGTTGCGATCAAGACCGACCCAGCCATGCTAGCAGAATCCGACGACTTCCCTCGAGCGATTAATAGCCCGCGCGGCTCGACGGTATAAATGACAGGCAACCAAACGCTCCCGCGAATCTTCGACGCAAGGGCTTATCATGGCTGTCGAAGGTCTTGAACACGTCTCAAAAGATGATCTTGTAAGGGAACTGATCAACCGACGGACTGCCGCAATGTAACGCCAGCACGTTAGTATAAACGAGGTGCGGAGCAAGATCACTGCGCGAGGAGCCGGCCATGTGTCCTGGAGACGACGAACTACGTGCCTTCTCCGCGGGTGATCTGGCGGCCGAGTTGTTCGAGGATACTGCCCGCCACGTGGAAACCTGCGCGAGGTGCCAGGCAACGCTCGATACGCTCGGCGCTGATGAACCAATTACGTTGCTGTCTCAGTTGAGCTATCTGGATGCGCGGGTAGGATCCCTTGCCACGGCCACGCCTCCGGAGCTGATGTCGGCGGTGCGGAGGATGGCGAAACAAGCTGTGGGCAGCGACTCCATGGAGTTGGTGGTCGATCCGGGGCGCGGCATTGCGCGGCGATTGCAAGGCGGGCCCTACCGGCTGGGCCGTTTCGAGATGCTGGCCGAGTTGGGCGTCGGCTCGTTTGGCTACGTGTTTCGCGCGCGCGATACGGAGCTGGACCGGCTGGTGGCCATGAAAATCCAGCGGGCCGGCAGCATGGCCGATGCCGAAGACATCGAGCGGTTCCATCGCGAAGCCCGCAGCGCCGCGCAACTCAAGCATTCCGGCATTGTCTCGCTCTACGAAACGGGCCAGACCGAGGAAGGCGTCTGCTTTCTGGTGACGGAGTACATCGAGGGCGAGACGCTGCAATCCCGACTCAGCCGCGGCCGGCCGGAAGTGCGCGTTGCGGCGGAGCAGATTGCTCAAATCGCGGAGGCGTTGCAGTACGCACACGACCACGGCGTGATCCATCGCGACGTGAAGCCCTCCAATCTTCTGATCGACACGGAGGGGCGGCCGCACATCATGGACTTCGGCCTGGCCAAGCGTGAATCGGGCGATACCACCATGACGCCCGACGGCCAGGTGATGGGCACGCCGGCCTACATGTCGCCCGAGCAGGCGCAGGGAGAGTCCCACCATGTCGATGCTCGCAGCGATGTTTACAGCCTGGGCGTGGTGCTGTACGAGACGCTCACGGGCGAGTGTCCGTTCCAAGGCAACCGCCGAATGCTCTTGTTGCAGGTGCTGGAGGACGAGCCACGTCCGCCGCGTCAGTTGAACGACCGCATCCCGCGCGATCTGGAGACGATTTGCCTGAAGGCGATGAGTAAATCGCCCTCGCGGCGCTACGCCCATGCCCGCGATCTGGCCGACGATCTGCGACGCTACTTGCACAACGAGCCGATCTTGGCGCGGCCCAGCGGTCCGGTGGAACGGCTGGCTCGGTGGTGCCGGCGCAATCCGTTGGCGGCCAGCCTGCTGGTGGCGGTGACGCTGGGTTCCGCGGCCGGCATGCTGTATCTGTCCAGCCTGTCGGCCTACTTCGTCGAGGAGACGGCGCTGGAAGGCGCGCGCATGGAGAGCCAGATGCTGGACGCCATGAACGCCTTCTACAGCGAGATTGTCGATCGCGTCGATCCCAAGCGAATCGAGATCACCGACGATTATCGCAACAAGCACCATGCCATTCCGCTGCCGGCCACATTCACCATCGACGCCGGAGAAAAGATCAGCAAGACAGAGTCCGGCATGCGGGTGCGGCTCTATAGCCGGTATCCGTGGCGCAAGGACGGCGGTCCGCAAGACGAGTTCGAGAAGAAGGCCCTCGATTGGCTCGAGCGCAGCCCCGACGTTCCCTACAAGGAGTTTACCGAGACCGAAGGACGCCGCTCGCTGTTCTACGCCACGGCGCGCAAGATGGAAGAGAGCTGTGTGAAGTGCCACAATAACTCGCAGCGCAGTCCCAAGAAAGATTGGAAGGTGGGCGAGGTGGTGGGCGTGCTCAAGATCGAGCGTCCGTTGGATCGGGACATCGCCCGCACGCGCGCCGGGCTGCGCGGGGCGTTCGTGACCATGGGAAGCGTCTCCGTCCTGCTGGCCGCCGTATGCCTGGGGTTCTCGCTCAGCCGCCGCCGCAGAGCTTAAATATCCATGACTTCCAGCGAGCCACCGTCGGCGGCCTCATCACGGATTGCCGGCTCGACCTCGCGCACGTTATTGCATGGCTTGCGCTGCAACGATGCCGCGGCGTGGGAGCGGCTGGTGACCCTCTACGCCCCCTTGGTCTATCACTGGTGCCGGCAGCAGGGATTGCCCAACGCCGAGATGAGCGACGTGTTTCAGGACGTGTTTCAGGCCGTGGCAGCGCATATTTACCGCTTTCGTCAGGATCGCGAGGGAGACACCTTTCGCGGCTGGCTGCGCACCATCACGCACAACAAAGTGGCCGATCATTTCCGCAAACGCCAACGCCAGCCGCAGGGGGCGGGAGGCACTTCGGCTTACGTGAAGTTGGGCAGCTTGCCCGCGCCAACAGATTCGGCCTCGGTCAGCGAGCCCATCGCCGATGTCGTGGCCGAGCGGGAGCTGCTCCAGCGCGCGTTGCATCTGATTCGTGAGGAATTCGAGGAACGCACCTGGCAGGCCTTCTGGCGAATGGCCGTGGAGAGTCGCTCCGCCAGCGAAGCCGCCGCCGAGCTGGCCATGTCTCCCGGCGCCGTGCGCGTGGCCAAATGCCGCGTGCTGCGGCGGCTGCGCGAGGAACTGGGCGACGTGTGAGAACCCACTTCCTCCTCGCCGTATTTACTTGAATCCGCCGCTCCTATCGCGGAGACTCTACCGACATGAACACTCACATGTCGCTGCTCGGGACGATCGTCCTGCTCCACATCTCGCTCTGCGCCGCCGAGCCGCCGGGACGCATCGCCATCGACGGACGCTTTGACGATTGGACCAACGTG
>JBGTDH010000557.1:0-1899 GCA_041748435.1 Pirellulales bacterium | reverse complement strand
GTCGAGATAGGCGCGGCGCAGGAATACGGTGTCGCTGCATAGCTCGGAAGGATTCATTCGCAGGGCGTGCAACTTGGCGTACACGTGCTGATCGATGTAGTTCTGCTCCCGCGGAGATTGCCAGACAAAATCCGGCCGCGTTGGCACAAACGCCAGCCGCACCGATTGCTGGCGGTTGAGATAGCGAACCATGATCGTGACTTCGCCCTCGCCCAGCCGGCGGGCCAGGCCCTCGTGATCGATGCTTGCCAGGCGATTGCTTGGTTCGTACACCGCCAGCGAGCGGACGTCGCGCTCGGAACCGTCCGAGAAACTGGCCCGCACTTCGAGCTGCACGCTCTGGGCCGGTTCGATCAGGACTTGCTCACGGGGCGAAACGATCAGGCGCTCCAGTCGCGGCGCGGACGCGGGATCCTCGTTCAGCCCTCCGGCGATCCAAGTTCGCAGGATGGCATACTCGGGCGAATCAATCCGGAACCGCAGGCCTCCTTCGTGCGGAACTTGTAATGTGGCCTTGAGCAACACCAGGCTCTGATCAGGCTCCAGGTGGTTCGTGCGGCGGGCATAGTGATCGTGCGCCAGGGTCTGAAGATCCCGCTGCGGATCTTGTCCCCGCAGCGAGAGCTTGAACCCGCCCTTGCCATTTTGATTGCCGTGGCATGTGCCCAGGTTGCAGCCCGCTCTGGAGAGCACAGCCATGACGTCATGCTGAAAGCTCACCGCATCGGTTGCGCCGGACGAGGTTTGGCAACAGGCGGTGAGCAAGCAGGCCCAGCCGCATAGCCGTGCGAACAACAGCATCAGAATAAGTATCCGAAGGCGGGAACGGCGAAGGAATGCTCTATGCCGTTATAGCGCAAACCGGTGAGCAGATCAAGATTTGCCCCTGTTGAGTCTGTTGGGGTGCCGGGCTCGCGATTGCCGGTGCATTGATTGCTTTGATCTCGATCGAGTATTCTGGAAGTGCCGCTCGCGACCGAAACCGACAACCATCCCTTCTGCTGATGTCCCACGAGCAGCTCGATACGCGCATTCGGATCGTGACGCCGGAGAATATCGCCTTCGAGTACCGCGTGGCGGGGCCGTTTCGCCGGCTGATGGCCTACCTCATCGATCTGGTGATTCGCGCCGTGGCCCTGTTCCTCGTGTCGATGGGCATCCTGATTGCCTTTGGCACCTTCGGCTTGGGCGGCTTTGGCTTCGGCCTGATTCTGATCATCTATTTCGCGCTGGATTGGTTTTACGGCGGACTGTTCGAGACGCTGTGGAACGGCCAGACGCCGGGAAAGCACCTGCTACGGCTGCGCGTGCTCAGCGTGACCGGGCAGCCCATCAACGCCTGGCAGGCCATCTTGCGGAACCTGCTGCGGGCCGCCGATGCCATGCCGCTGGTCACTTATCAGCTTGGGCTGGCGGCCATGACCATGAATCGCCGCTTCCAGCGACTGGGCGATCTGGTGTGCGGCACGATGGTCGTGATCGAAGACCCGCAGCGGCTGTACGGCGTGGCTAAAGTGGAGGATCCCGAGGCGCTGCGCCTGGCGGCCTTGTTGCCGGCGAATTTTCAAGTCACGCGCAGCATGGCTCGAGCATTGGCCACCTACGTGCAGCGTCGCAACACGTTGCAACCGGCGCGACGCGCCGAGATCGCCCGTCATTTGGGAGAGCCGCTACGGGAGAAGTTCAACCTGCCCGCGGGAACCAGCCACGACGCGATTCTTTGCGCGCTCTATTACGTGGCCTTCCTCGCCGCACACCCTGGCGCCGAAGGAGGCGAAAACCCGTTCCGCGCGCCACTTCCGCCCGCCGCCGCGTGGGCCGAGCCACCTCCTGTGCAAACGATCTGATCAGCGATCTAACGCGGCACAACGCGCAGCGTGTAGTGCGCTTCGGCGGGGT
>JBGTDH010000556.1:0-1674 GCA_041748435.1 Pirellulales bacterium | reverse complement strand
TTCCGCCGGAGCCCCAGGGCGCACGCGGATCCAATGATCGGTGAACGACAGCCAGGGATTCAGCGCCACCTTGGGCATGTGACAACTCGTGCAATCGCTGGTCGGCGGCTGGGCCGTGCAAGTCTTGTGATGCAAGCCCGCGGTGTGGCATTCCAAGCATCGCTGCCGATAATAATCGGCCTCTGTGCGCGCGGGTAAATGGGGATCGTGACAACGCGCACAGGTGAGCGCCTGATCGTGCGACGCAGTTTGCATAGCTCCCGCTTGAAAGCACTTGCTCTGCGATATGCCGACCGGAGCAAAGCGCACCAACTGTGTGTTGTCGGGCCGCAGCTCCTGGGCGTCGAAGTCTTCGGCGCGGCGATGACATTCGCCGCAACGCTGGATGGCCGCCAGGCTGGTCAGGCTGGACCAGGGAATTGATAGGGTATCCGTTTCGCCGCGCTGCATCGCCCGCGCATGTTGCTGTGACCCGGGGTGGCAGCGGTCACACTGCACGTTGGCAATCACCTGTTCGAGTTGGATTCGCCCCTTATTCTGCGGCACGCGCGTGCTGTGGCAACCGAAGCAGCGAGCGGCCTCCGCCGGCGCGTGCCATTTCCCGAACTGCCCGATGCCCGCACGAGCCGCACCTTCCAGGCCCAGTGTGGCGTGCAACTCCCCCGGCGGATACCACGAGACGCGATGTTCGACCAGCTCGGTTTGGCCTTGCGCATTCTCCCACACGGCCACCGGTGTGATGGCGTGCCGGCCGGAGCCGAAGGCCCATTGCAGGGGCACCGAGCGAGAGGGATCCTCAACGTGCGCCATTAACTGCCCCCCGTCGACTATCCAACGCAGATCTCCTTGGACATGCTGCGCGAACAGCGCGAGCAGAGTGGAGTCTGTAAGGGGCCGCAACGTCTGGGCATGCGGGGCCGTCTGAAAATCTGCATGCTGCGGCGCATGGCACTCGGCGCAGAAGTGCGAATCGGGCCGCGTGTGGCTGGTGACCACGGGCACGGGCAGCATCGGCGCGCGCGTGAGCCAGAGGGCCAGAATCGTCGACCCGACGATTGCGACCGAGAGGCCGATTCCGCGGCTAGTCGCGAGGGCTCTCCAACGCTGCCAGTTCATCTTGGGCCACCACGGTAAGTGGATGCTGGGGGAAACGATCGAGAAGACTCCGAAACTCGCGTTGTGCCGCCTCTGGCTGACCGGCCTCCAGGCGTAGCCAGGCTCGCGCGTAACACGCCTCGGCATCCCGTGCGACGAGCAACTCGGCTGCCCTCGCGGGCTGGCCGCCCCGATAAGCCACCAGGGCGCGGCGCCATTCGTCGGAGAGCGCGCCCTCGAAGCGACCCGCCGCCGCGCTACGCCAGGCGCTGGGCTGTCCGGCATCGAGCTGCTCGCGCCACGCCAGGTCCGATTGAACGCGCTCCAGGAGCCGGGATGAATCACGCGACGCGGCGTCTCGCAGGACCGGAAACAGCAGCTTCAGTGCGGCGAGGGGCAGTCGCCGACTTTGGAACATGCCAGCTTGGGCCAACGCTGTGGATGCATCCGCCTGGCCCGTGGCGAGGCCCCAGAGATCGACGTGGGTGGACGATCCGAACCGCGGCAACGGCTCTGCCGACCAGGGACCGCGAGCCAGGAATTGCTGCTGTTGTAGCACGTCGACAATCTGCGGGCTGA
>JBGTDH010000555.1:0-6820 GCA_041748435.1 Pirellulales bacterium | reverse complement strand
AACTCTTTTTCGGCCGCGCGCCGCCGCCGCTAGACACTTGCCGTCCCGCGCGCGCCCGCAACAATCCTCGCATCACCGGCGTTGCCCGACCGCCCGAAATCCGTCAGAATTTCAACCCATGACCAGCGGAAAGTAGGCTACTACGCTCCGACCACTGCCTACTACGCTCCGACGACTGCCTACTACGCTCCGACCACTGGCTACTATCCAACCTCGGCGTATTACGCCCCAACGACGGCATATTACGGAGGCGGCAGCGGCTATTACGACGGCTACAATCGCGGCGGATTGTTCGGCACCGGCCTGTTCGGCTGGGGCGGCCTTCGTGGAATCGACCGCAGGTGGGATCGTCGCGGGTGGTAAACGGCGATGCTTGTCGACGCTCGCGTCGTGGAATCGTCCCTACCGGGTTATCGCAAACGCGTTCGGCTGGTTCGGACAAACGCAGCCGCGCGAGCCGCTGCCGATTGCGTCCCAACCAATCGCCGTGATCACCACATTCAGAGGTGTACCATGCGATGGGTTTACCTGGTCCTCCTCGTGGTCATCGTGACGATGATCGTCGTTTTTGTCGCCCAGAACCGCGGAAACGAAACGCTCGTGTTTTTCAACCAAAGCATCACCGCACCCCTGTATGCATTTTTCGTCGTGGTGTACCTCCTGGGTAACCGATGGACTTGACGAGCAGCACCTCTTGGGGCGTCGCTTACGTGGTCAGTGAGTGGCTGATCCGCTTTGGAATGTTGATCGTCGTGCCTTTCCGCCGGTCCCCCGAGGCTGCCAAGGGTTGGTTGCTGCTAGTGCTCTTTCTGCCGTGGCCTGGGCTGCTGCTGTACCTCGTCATCGGCCGGCCGACCTATCCACGCTGGCGGACGGAGCGCTTCCTCCAGTTGCCAAGCATGTTCCGCCGAATCCTCGACCGGCTGGAATCGACGATGCGAGAGTTTCGCGCATCGCCAGACGAAATGCCGCCCGCGGCCGTCCTGGTCCAGAGCCTCGGCAATCTCCGGCTTTTAAAAGGGAACGCGGTGGAGTTGCTGACCGACTACGACGGCGCGGTCGACCGTCTCGTTGCCGACATTGACCAGGCGAGTAACCACGTTCATCTGCTCTACTATATCTTTGCCGACGACGCGACGGGGGCGAAGGTTATTTCGGCCTTGCAGAGGGCGGTCCAGCGCGGCGTGACTTGCCGCGTCCTCGTGGATTTCCTCGGCTCGAGGGCGTGGGCGCCCTCGCTGGATGAGAAGCTCACCGCCGCCGGCGTGCAAGCCTGCCGGATGCTGCGTGTGGGAATGTTCCGACTAATGTCCGCCCGTGCTGACCTACGGAATCACCGCAAGGTCGCCGTGATCGACGGCCGAATCGGCTACACCGGTTCGCAAAATCTGGTGAACTCCGACTTCAAGCCCGGCATCACTTATGAAGAACTGGTCGTCCGCGTCACCGGTCCCGTGGTCTTGCAGTTCCAGGCGGTCTTCGTTTCCGACTGGTTCGTCGAAACGGAGGAAATGCTGGATTCGGTGGAGGTGGCGCCTGAGCCGACCGGCTCCGGCACGGTCGTGGCCCAGGTGATGCCCAGCGGCCCGGACTACCCGGCGACGAATGTGCAACGCCTGGTCGTGGCACTGGTGCATGCGGCCCAGGAGCGTGTTGTCATCACGACCCCCTACTTCATCCCGGACGACCCGCTGCTTGTGGCGCTGGAAACGGCCGTGCGGCGCGGGGTCGAGGTGCATCTGGTGGTTTCCCGGATCTCCGACCAGCTTCTGGTATGTCTGGGGCAGAAGTCGTACTACGAGCACCTGCTGGAAGCCGGGGTCCACATCCACCTGTACCGGGAGAAGCTTCTGCACGCCAAGCACCTGAGCATCGACGGCGAGATCGCGGTCATTGGCTCAAGCAATATGGACATCCGATCGTTCGTGCTGAACGCCGAGGTCAGCCTGGTCGTTTACGACGCGGAGGTGACGGCCCAGTTGAGAGAGCAGCAAGAGAGCTACTTCGCTAACAGCGACCGCTTGTCGCACGTAGAATGGATGAAGCGCTCGCTGCCAGAGAAAATATGCGAGAACGTGGCCCGCTTGCTGAGTCCGCTGCTGTAAACGCGGCACTGGGTCCTTGATGCATTTAACGGTTCGAAATCTGGTCGTGCAACTGCGCAAAACAAGAGATCGAAGCTCCACTGGACGTTACCAGAAATAAGGAGCAAGATGTTTCTGTCGCCTTCGCCACTGGGCGATCAGGCTGGGCTGCGTCCACCGGCGCGTGAATCCATGATCAGCATCGTTGAGTCCATCACCAAACGCCTGGCCGAAGCTTGGCGATCTGAAGAACCGTCGGGGCGCGGACACAACTATCGCTGCCAGTGCGGACGGCCCATTTTCTTCCGCAACAGCCTCTGCCTGGGCTGCAACTGTGTGCTCGGTTATGAGCCGGAGCTGGCGCTGGTGCGCGCGCTGGTGCCCGGGCCGACGCCGGACACGTGGAAGTTGCACGGACAGGAGGAGGGCGCACCTTTGTGGCGGCGCTGCGAGAACTTCGACTCACCGGCGGGCTGCAACTGGCTGGCGCCGGCCGAGGAAGAGGAAACCCTCTGCCGCTCCTGCCGCCTGAATCGAACGATTCCCAGCCTGGACGATGCCGACAACTGCCGCGGGTGGCGACAGATCGAAAACGCCAAGCGGCGGCTGGTGGCACAACTATTGAGCATCGGCCTGCCGGTGAAGTCGAAAGTCAGCGAGGATCCCGAGCACGGTGTCATGTTCGATTTCCTGCGCTCACCGGAAAAGGGGCCTCGCGTCCTTACCGGCCATGCCAGGGGCCTGATCACGCTCAATATCGAAGAGGCCGACGACTCGCAGCGCGAGAAGATCCGGCACAATTTGCGAGAACCCTACCGGACGCTTCTGGGACATTTCCGCCACGAAGTTGGCCACTACTACTGGGACCGTCTCGTCGCCGGCACGCCGTGGCACGCGAAATTCCGGGAGCTCTTCGGCGACGAGCGGCAAGATTATGCCGCGGCTCTCCAGCGGAACTACCAGCAGGGTCCGCCGCCGAACTGGGCGGATCAACACATATCTTCGTATGCCTCCGTGCATCCGTGGGAAGATTGGGCCGAATGTTGGGCCCATTACCTGCACGTGGTGGACAGTCTGGACACGGCCCTGGGCTTTGGTTTGCGCGGAGAGGACGTGGAAGCTGCCACGGAGCCGTTCTCGGTGAACGATCTCTACGATCCGCAGGCGCCGGACGCGCAGCGCGTCGTTTTGCTGGTGAACTCGTGGGTTCAATTGACCACGGTGCTCAACGAGCTGGCGAGGAGCATGGGGCAACACGATTTCTACCCCTTCGTCCTGTCGCGCCGCGTGCTGCGCAAGCTGCATTTCATTCAAATGATCGTGAAAGAGGCGCGCGGCGGATACTCCATCGTTTGACCGCCCGACCGGAGGCTTACGTTCTGGGCTGCATCAGGCTAAACTACAAGCGTCAACCACCTCTGTCGCGATTCGCAACACGTCGCCACCTGGTCATTGATCGACTCGGCGGACATTCGCCGCCGAGCAGCTACTGAGTACATCGGCCCAGCGCCAGCCTGTTGCAGACGTGATGTCGTCTATGCTGGAGGAGACGCTCGCACGCGGTTGGGACAATCTCGTAGGCCGCTGGAGCGGGCCGATGAGTTTTCGCCTGTTGATTCAACCGGCGGTGGCGATCTTCTTTGCAGTTCGCGCCGGCTTGAGGGATGCTCGACTGGGCAAGCCGTCAATTCTGTGCGACTTGCTCTCGGATCCGATTACTCGAGAAGAGCGGTTTCGGCAAGTCTGGAAGGATGTCGGGACGGTCTTCCTTGTCGCGCTGGTTCTGGATTCGATCTACCAGGTCATCGTCCAGGGGGGAATTTTTGCACTGGAATTGCTGATCACCGCGACGGTGCTGGCCCTGGTCCCGTATGTTGTCTCGCGCGGTCTTGTCACGATGATCGCGAAACGGGCTGCAGTTGGGAAGCAATGCGTTCCCACGACCCCAGATGACCGGGATTCGGAAAAGAAAAATAAAGTCAATTAACCTCTCCACAGGAAAGGCTCACGCACATGTCAGACACTTTGAAGCAAGACTGGACCAAACCTGCGGCGATGGCGATTCCGAAAGGGGGCTTCAACAAGGAGAGCGCGCAGCAGGGCCGGTATGGACCGGTCTTTCCCAAATCACCCGCGTGCTATGGGTTCTCGATCCTGGCGAAGATCATCCCGGGGCGCGAGGAAGTCTTCTACGAGTATGCTCGCAACATCGAGAAGGCGGTCGCCGGACAACCGGACGTTCTCGCCGTGCTCAAGCTGCACTATCTCCGCTGGGTGCTGTTCCCCATCAAAGGCGACACGTACTTCATGTATCAGGGCATCTTCGATACTGACTTCGACAAGTACACCGAAGATGCGGTGGCGATTTTCGCCAGCTCGGGCCTCAACACGGTTTTTGAAAACCTGGAGGGCTTCCCCCCGGACTGGAAGTCCAACGCTCCGGCGTTCATCAAGTTCGTCCGCGACCATCATTGCCCAAGCTTCCTTGAATATGGCGAATACCCGTACGTGAGTGCGGAAGAGGTCAAGAAGGCGCTGAAGCTCAAGGCGGCGTTTTCCGACATGCTCGACCAGATGCAATAGTGCGAGGCAGGCATCCCATGCTGGAGTTCGACGATATTCAACACATCCTGCTGACCCGCGCGCCCGCGCTCACGGGACGATACGAGTTTCTCTCGTTTCGACAACCGGCGGGCGGCCGCGAGTGGCTAGCGGCCATCCTGGAAACGGTACAGTCCGCCGCAGGGATGCGGGCTTCTGTCGACAAGGATAAGCGCTGGGTGACGGTGGCCTTCACCTGGAACGGGTTGCGGGCGCTGGGTGCAGACGATGCTTCGCTGGCCACATTTCCCGAAGAGTTCAAACAAGGAATGGTCGCCCGTGCGGAGATGCTGGGCGACACGGGAGCGAACCATCCAGATCACTGGCTCGGAAAATTAGCCAGCCCCGACTTGCACGCCATCGCAATTCTGTTCGCTCGCGACGACGCGGAAAAAGCACGCGCACAATTGGAACACGAAAAACTTGTCGCACGTTGCGAGGGTGTCGAACTGCTCTCGGCGTTGGACTTGAACGCGACACCGCCATTTGATCATGCCCACGATCACTTCGGTTTTCGCGACCGGCTTTCCCAGCCGGTTATCGAAGGCAGCGGCGACGAACCGACTCCCGGCTCCGGAGCGGCGCTCAAGCCCGGTGAGTTCATTCTCGGCTATCCGGATGAAGATGGGCCCGCATCCAATCTGCCGCAACCGGAGCTGCTCTCACGCAATGGCAGCTTCATGGCCTATCGGCGGTTAGAAGAGCATGTGGCTCAGTTTCGCAAGTTCTTACGTGCGAATGGCAAAACGCCGGAAGAGCAGGAACTTGTCGCAGCGAAGCTGATGGGCCGCTGGCGCAGCGGCGCGCCGCTCGTGCTCGCACCGGACAAGGATGATCCCGAGTTAGGCGCCGATCCGCAGCGGAACAACAACTTCAATTACAAGGAGATGGACCCGCTGGGTTATGCGGTTCTGTTGGGCTCCCACATGCGGCGGATGAATCCTCGCGATACCGCTGCAAATATGAATCGCCGCCGCATGATCCGCCGTGGAGCGACGTACGGCCCAATGCTGCCCGAGGGTGTGCCCGACGATGGCGTCGAACGAGGCATTGCCGCCTTCGTGATCTGCGCGAGCCTGATCCGCCAGTTCGAATTCGCCCAAAACGTGTGGGTGAACGATCGCAGCTTTCACGAGCTCGGCAATGAGCGTGACCCCATTATCGGCAATCAGGACGGCACGCTGGATTTCAAGATTCCCAAGCGGCCGATCCGCAAGACGATCAAGGGTCTGCCGGCATTCACGACGGTGCGTGGCGGCGCTTACTTCTTCCTGCCGGGTCTCAAAGCACTTCGTTACCTCGCAGCACTGAAATCAGGTTGAAGTCCGACAACTTCGCTACGGAATGTGGGCGAACGTCAAATGATCGATGTCATCGTTGTTGGCGCGGGACCGGCCGGGATCGTGGCGGCATTGCGCGCCGCGGACCTGGGCGCTCGCACGGCGCTGCTCACTCGCGACGAGTTCGGTGGCATGGCGGCCAATGACGGGCCTGTTCCCGTGCGAACGCTGGCTCACGCGGCGCGATTGATCCGCGAGGCCCGGCAGCTCGGACAATACGGGATTGCGGTGAGCGCGCCGGTGCTCGATTACCCTCGGCTGCTCGCGCGCGTCCGCGAGGTCGCCCACGACGTGCGTGCCTGTTCCACCTGGCGTGAGCAGATCGATTCGCTCGGCGTGTCCGTGTACGAACATGCCGGCGCGGCGCGATTCATTGACCCGCACACGATCGAAACGGCAACCGGGCTGCGGCTGCGGGCGGACAACTTCATCCTTTGCACGGGAGGAATCAGCCGAAAGCTCGACGTCCCCGGCTTCGAGCTCACCAACACCCACAGCGACGCCTGGAGCCTGAACTCCGTGCCTCCGTCGATGCTGGTGATTGGCGGCGGCGCAACCGGGGCGCAGGTCGCTTCGGTTTTCAACGCTTTTGGCTCACGAGTGCAACTGTTCCATCGCGGTCCGCGCATTCTGCCAACGGAAGACGAAGACATTTCGGCCGCCGTCGCATCCGCATTCCGCAGCGCGGGAATCGCGGTTCAGGAGGGTTTCGGCCAGCTCACATCATTTGAGAAAACATCAGCCGGCGTTCGCATGAACTACTGCCGGGACGGAGAGCATCGCAGCGAGGAAGCG
>JBGTDH010000554.1:0-8833 GCA_041748435.1 Pirellulales bacterium | reverse complement strand
GAAAATAAAGGAGGCGCGTGCGACCTATAAGTTGAGATCGCACGCGCCCGGGTTGCCGGTCAGCTTACTTGCTGGCCGACGAGGGTTTCTTCGTCTCCGGAGCCGGCTTCTGCGGCTGCGGCGACGGTTTCGGGGGGTGGTTCCCGTTACCCATAACAAGTCTCCCTTCCGCACGGTCGAGGATACCAAGGAGCCTTGCAGCCCGTGCGTAATACTTCCGCAAGGCGTCCCGTGACATGGCCAGAAACACGAGTTCGACGATGACAAACGCGATGTGGGTAGAAAGCGTGGCTCCGCCAGTCGCGGACGTCCAGGCGGGATACGCGAACGCCAGGGCGACGCACGTATTCGCGTAGCACTGGTAATAGCGGTAATGGGCCTCCACGATCGTGTCGAATGCCTGCACACGGTCGGCCAACCGCTCATCGTCCCACTCGGGCCGGGGCAGGCCCGTAACATGATGCAGCGTATCGATCGCTGCCCAGCGGAATGCGCTGGCCGTCATGCCCGCCGCAATCGAGGCGACCGTCACGAAGAACAGCGACTCAATGCCTGCCGGAATGGTGGGACCGGGAAGCAGCCATGCAGCCACAACGGGCGATTGGTAGCTGAGCCCCCACAACGCGACGAACCCAGGGATCACGTAGGCGATGAGAAGGCCGAAGTTGCTGTTCGCGATGTCGCGCACGGCGCAAGCGGTGAACCGGAATCGCGGAGCGGAGCCGCCGCACCAAGCGATGGTCGAAGTCAGGCAGCGGTCCATAGTGGGCGTCTCTCAGAAACCCGCCGTTATAGTCCTAGTAGGACTACTCCAGCTAGGACTTTACCATGCCGGCCTTGCGACGCCAAGGGTTCGGCATGGAAAAATCGATTTTCACCCGCGAGCACAAAATCTTTACGGAGACGCTCCGCGCCGCGCGAGAGAAGTCGGCAATGACACAGGTGGACTTGGCCGCGAAACTGCGGATTACGCAGTCGTACCTCAGCAAGGTGGAACGCGGTCAGCGGCGGCTCGACCTCGTGCAAGTCCGGGACTGGTGCCATGCGCTCGGGACGACGTTGCCGGAGTTCGTGGCCGATTTCGAGCGGAGAGTTGGCCTCAAAAAGCGTTGAATCTGAAAGCCCCGCATCCTCTTGGACACGGGGCGGCGCTTGCGCGCATGGCCAGACACAATGACCGCAGCGGTGTTCCGCCGGTCTCCTTCATTCTTCCCGGTCGTCGCGGCCGGTGAGGAATCCCACATAATACGTTACGCATCCGTCGCCGAATGCGTCGGTTTCCACCAAGTAGCAGTCACAGCACTCCTCGCATTCGACGGTCATCGTCGCGTCGTCGGCGTCGATGATCGTGAGTTCGCCGCCGCACGAGCGGCAAACGCCGTCCTTCGGGTCTACTCGCATGAAATGGGCTCCTTGTGCCAGATCGGTGAAAGATCACGCTGTGCAAGACGCAGTCCCTGCTCGCGTGAGCGGGGTGCAAGAAGCCTGCCTCAGGTGGCCAAATGGCGCAACGCCCTTGTGGATGCCAACAGCGACTCGCGCCAATTCGCGAGAGCACAAATGCTTCCCGTAATGGATCCTCAAAGCGGGGCCGGCAACGACCGGTGGCTCCACGACTGGCGGCGGCACGATTTTGACATGCCCAATAACGCCGGCCAGAGCAAGCGCAAGCAGCGGCGAACGGAGTCGCTGTGGATCAACTGGTGAGAGACACCCTTATCCGCAAAGCGGATTATCGACCAAGCACCCACTCAACGACGGCCGCAAAGACGGCGACTTGTCCGATAAGAACAGGTGCAGACCATTTGAGCAGGCGGATTTCCAGCGATTTGATCTCATCGCGAAGGTCCGCCCTGGTCGCGAGGTGGTCGAGCCGCTGCGCGGCGATGGCTTCGGTGATGCCCTCCGCTTGCTCGGGCGTGAAGCCTCGTTCCTTGAGGTCGTGGATCAGCCGATGGGTGTCGACGATGGTGGTCACGAGGCCAGAATGCCCGAAACGGCATACTTTGTCACGCGGAAACGCTGCCATTGTCGAGAAAGGGGACTACGTCCTGGAGTAAGGCGGCGCCGTTGCGGCGCGACTAGAAAAACGCAGGCAATTGCTCGAGCGACGCTAAAACCGCGGCATACTGTCGCCGTGTCCATTATCGAACGCGCACCTCGGGAGCGGCTTCCCGACGGCATCGATCCGGCTTCCTTCCGAAGCCTACGCGCCCGGTTTCTGCGGATCATCCTGGCTTGCATGGGCGACGGGCCACGCCTGGAGCAGGAACTGCGGGAAGCCGTCGAAGCGATTTTCCCGTTGCGGCCGAACGCGAGCGGGTGACGTGTGGCATCTGGGAAGTTTTCGGCATAAAGGGGCCGTCGGTCGCTGACACCAAACGAACGCTCCAGCAAACGCCGTGCGTTGTATAGTACGACCTGCGGTGGCATCCATCGCACGTTCGGCGCTCAGGCAACGAGGAAGATATGGCCGCGCTATCCGCCGATCCAATCAAGCACGTCGTCGTGCTGATGCTGGAAAACCAGTCGTTTGACCGGATGCTTGGTGCATTGAGCGCTGTGTATGGGAGCGCGATTGACGGCGTCGATTTTGACAATCTGCGCACGAACGCCGTCAGCGATACCGAAGTGTACACGCAAGCGGAGACGCGGACGCCATGCGTCGATCCCGATCCGATGCACGAACTGAACAACGTGCTGCGCCAGATCGGGAAGTCGTCTGAACTCACGCCGGCGAAACCAATCGGCTTCTGGCGGCGGGTCTGGGAATGGATCTGCGCCCTCTGCGTGCTGGTCGCGTCGTACTGGCGGCCCAAGGTGGAAGCAATGCGAATGGCGCCGGAGTACCGCGGCGCGTTCGTGCTGGACTATGCGGACGAGTACCCCAGCTCGACGCGGGAGCAGCGCCAGGAAATCATGGGGTATTATCCCCTCGGCTTTTTGCCGGCATTTGATGTCCTTGGCCGCGCCTTCACCGTGTGTGACCATTGGTTCTCCTCCGTGCCGGGGCCCACGTGGGCGAACCGCTTCTTCGTCCACAGCGGCACGGCGATGGGCCGCGTGTGGATGCCGGCCGGGAAGGAAGATGTGCTGGGTTTGCGGCCGTATACCCAGACTACTCTCTATGACCGGCTGAATGAGCGGGATATTTCGTGGAGCGTTTTCTATGGCGACTTCCCGCAGTCGCTCGTACTGATGCATCAGCTCGAACGAGACAACATCAAGCACTACTGGCCGATGGACTCCTTCGAAGATGCGGCTGCGGGGCCAGCCGATGCCTTCCCTCAGTACTGTTTCATAGAGCCGAGGTATTTCGGCAGCACGGCCAATGACGACCATCCGCCGCACAATACGATGCATGCGCAATGCCTTGCGGCCGATGTCTACAATGCGCTTCGGAATAATACGGAGCTTTGGAAGCAGACGTTGCTCGTCATCATGTACGACGAACACGGGGGGTTCTTCGATCACGTGGAACCGCCGGAGGCTCCGTGCCCGGATGATCTGACCGACGAGTACACGTTCGCTCGTCTCGGCGTCCGTGTTCCCGTTTTACTCGTGTCGCCATGGGTCAAGCGGGGAGTCCTTTCGACGCAGTTCGATCACACGAGCCTCCTCAAGTACCTTACGGACAAATGGGGCCTCGGTCCGCTTGGAGAGCGCGTGCGGATGGCGAACAGCATCGCAGAAGCATTCGATGGGATGCTCAACCCGCGCGAGGATACGCCCGTCAACATCGAGGACACCCCGGAGATGCGCGCGGCGCGCCAAGAGCTAAACCACCCAGATGCACAACTCAACGGTCATCAAGTCGCATTGCTGGCGGCCTCACCGGTCCTCGCAGAGCGCCTGGATGAAGACACGAAGATGCGGCAGGTGCAGGCTCTGCGGGTCGGGCCCGGATCTGAAGTCGATGAAGCGAAGCAGGTCGTGGAATTGCTCGTGGAGCAAGAGCGGCGCAAGGCTGAGGAGGAGGAGCGACACCCATGAAAGACCCGAAGTCAAAAGACAAAAGTGGCCGGCTGGCAGGCATGCCTCGCGACTCCGCGGCCCCTCTCGTTTGCTTTGCATTGCAAGTCGGTTTACACTCCGACCGTACTTTACACGCTCCCCCGGATGTTATGGGCTTCTTTGGCCTCGGCACCACCGAACTCATCGTCATCATGGTGGTGTTGCTGCTTTTCTTCGGCAAAGACAAGCTCCCCGAACTGGCACGGAGCATCGGCAAATCCTTCAAAGAGCTAAAGGCAGGCTTCGATCCATCGGCAGACTCCGAGAAGGATGACAAGAAGGAGAAGGAACCGGCTGGCGCCGCCGGCAAGCCCGACGCATGATGACGTCATGATGACCTTCTTCGATCATCTTCTTGAGCTTCGCTCGAAGATCCTCCTCTCCTTCTTTGCCGTTGCCCTCGGCGCCGCCCTCGCTCACGTCTATCACGACGCGCTCATCGCCTTTATTCTCCAACCGCTTGATGGGAAGGAACTGTTCTTCCTCTCGCCGCTCGACCCGCTTCTCTTCGTTCTCAAGACTGACGTGTTTGTGGGATTGATTCTCGCCCTCCCGGTCCTGAGCTGGAACGCCTTGTCGTTCATCCGGCCCGCTATGCAGGAATCGAGCTGGCTTCTGGTTTCCGTTGCATACTGCGTGGCGGCCGTCTTGTTGGTGGGCGGATTGGCATACGCCTACTTCGTCATGGTGCCGATGAGCTTGGCATTCCTGATGTCGATTCACGTCGCGGGGATCGACAACATGGTCACCGCCCACAGCTACCTAAACTTTCTCTTGGTTCAATCGCTGATCGTCGCGATCCTATTTCAAATCCCTCTCTTCATCATTGCGGGCTCCTACATCGGAGCATTCGACATCGACACGCTCGCGTCAAAGCGCCGGTACATCTACGTCGGCGGGTTCATCGCGCTCGCGATTGCTACGCCAACAACTGATCTATTCAATCTTGCGATCGTCTCGCTCCCGGCCTGCCTTATCTTCGAGGGCAGCGTTGTCGTGGCGAAGGTTGTGAATCGGATCGGCCGCCGTCGTGGTGACAAGGAAGGTGCTCCCGGAAGTGTTCTGCAGGAGGCCACTGCGCCGGCAGTAGACCAGAGCGAATCCGAAGCGATAGGTTGAACACATCGAGTTTAGACATCACACCAGCGCCACCGCCGCTGCGATATCAATCTCCACCAGATCTTGCCCGGCAGTCGTCAGGTGCAAGCCATCGGCGTAGTACGTTGCGTTTGTTGGATCGCCAAGGTTTGGATGCTCGGATATCTTGAGCAGCAGCCCGCCGCCCGATTTCCGCCACACTCTGGAATTAGCCGTGGCGGTAGAATACTCGGCCGCCAGCGAGGCGTTCACCGCCAATCGGGCTGTCTCTTTCGCTCCGGTCAAGTCCGTTGCGGGGAGGCAATCCAGGGTGATGACTTTTGCCGCACCCCAGACAGCTTCCCTGGCCGCTCGATAAGTCTGCACATTGGCGTAGGCCGTGGCACCGCTAACACTGTTAACGCGGATGTCGTTGGTGATTTCCCACGACACCAAGACGTTGCCCTGCGTTCGCGTGGCGTCGTAGTACGGATCCACATCAGCCGCGGCAGCGGCAGTCATCTGCGGCGTCGTCTGGCCCGGGAAGGCACGGATCGCCACATCGTACCCCGATCCCAGCCGGGTTTCCATCTCTGGTACGGTGATAGCACTAGTGATTGAATTCCCGTGAATCACCACGGCTGTCTTGGTTAGACTGAGCTGCGCCGCCGGATACTTCCGTAGCAGCAACTCCTCGATTTTGGCCAGTTCGGTCGCCGTTGCTCGTGGCGAGCAGATCACGATCCGGAACACAGTGCCTCGGCGCAGGAAGCTTGCCAGATCCGACGCCCCGAGCAGATCTAGCACCGTGGAGGAGCCGGACGAGAAATTCGGGGCCAATGTCTCGGCTGCTGCCTTGTTGTAGCGAATTTGAATTCCAGACCCGTCACCGACGATACTCAGAACAGTGTTTTCTGGTGGCAGGTGGGTCGCACCGGTCGCGGACGATCCGCCGCCATTGACTGTCGGCTGGCCGCTGGCGTTCAATTCCAGATTGCTTCCGGCTCCCAGCCCCAGGAGACCCGTCTTCGACGGATGCCCCGCCACTAACGGCCGCAGAGCGAAATGGACACTGAAATCCCTGCGGTCAATGTTCACGCCGGATGCCGTGAAGAGGCTGGTCGAATCAGACGTGCGCAGCGAGCGGACGTTGCTATCGGAGACTCTGGTTAGGTCAGTGGTCGCGGTGACGGCAGTAATCGATTCGCTCTTGAGTGCCCGAACCACACCATTGTCCGTACTTTGCAGAGTGGTCGCGGCTGCGTCACTGTACTGATCCGTCTGCATGTCGTAGTCAGCAACCAGTCCGCTGACGGACGATGTGGCGAAGTCCAAGTAGGCCATGTGCAGCCCAGCGAGCACCCCCATCTGCGTGCGCACGTCGTCACGAAGCGTACCGGCCGCTACGAAGGTGCCGATGGCCAGACCGTAGAAATCGCCAGCAAACGGATCCGACCCGAACGTGTGGTCCCGGCGGAACAGCAGAGTGGCCGGGGAGCCTGTATTTGGCGTACCCTGGGCCCCGGAGTTGCCTAGTGCGGTCCCGTTGATCGACCCGGCAAACGACCCGTCGCCGTTGTGAATCTCGTCCAGCAGCAAATCTTCGACCGTGCGGTTGTTCCCCGTAAAAGCTCGCGTACCGGTCGCTCCAGGAATCTCTGCGTACAACTGGTATTCCGCAACGCCGAACCCGCCCCAGTTGTTCAGATGCCAATCGCCCTGATTCTTGAACCGGGCAATCACCCATTGACGGGCCGGGGCGATGCTGCTGACGCGGATGGCCGCGAAGTAACTGGCCGTGGTCATTGCGTCGGTCAATACCGCGTTGCCCAGCGTGTATCCCCCGTTGGCCCCGTCCACTTCCAGCCAACGCAGTCCGCCACGCACACGCAAGACACCCCGCGCCGCGTCGGACGCCGCCAGGGCGCTCGGGCCGGTGCCGGTATACTCCGCGATTTCGCCGATCAAATCCCCGTCGGCCGCCGCCGGTGTCGCTCGGGAGCCGTCTCGCTCCTGCCATAGCTTGCCTGCCGCCGGAATGTATCCATATAGTCCTGCAGCCTGGAGCGCTTGGAGCAGGGGGTCCGCCGCCGCAATCACACCGGAATGACTTCTCATGGGGCGGGTGTTAAGAAATGACGGTACTCGTTCCCTTCACCACCCGCTGCTTGGAGTTCACTTCCAGGATGCACGCGATATCACCGTCATCGAGCGAGACATTTGTCGCACCCGGTCCATTGATCGTCACCGTGCCGCCGGAATCGTTTACGATCTCTACCTCGAAGCCGTCATCCAACGTGCCCACTGCGGGAACAGTAATCGTGATTGCCGCCGTGGCCACGAGCCGCTTGCCGTTGTCGGCCGCAGTCAGCGTGTAGTTGCTGCCTTTGTTGGTCTCCACGAATCCGCCGATGTTGGTTCCATCGGCAGCATGGCCTACCTGCAAGAACTCATTGAGGACATCGCCCCATGTCCCACTGTCGCCTCCGGGTGTTGGTAGTTCTGGCATGAATCAGGTCGTGTAGAAGAAGAAATGCACGGCCGGAGTGTATGGTGGAGTACCGCGGCGGTCAAATCGGTACGCGACGGCGAGTGCTTGTGAGCGGACAGCGTGTGATGTAGTGTGACGCGCGCATGATGATGAACAAAGAAATGTCGCGAAAAGAATTCCTGAAGGCGGTACTCGCGTTCGCTTGTGGCCTCTTGATCCTGAAGCGGCTTCCATTCGGGGGAAGCTCAAAGACGCTCGCGAAACTCAATCCCGGTTCTTACGGCAACGACATCTATGGAGGAACAAACAAGAAATAGAAGTGGCAGGCGGAATGCGCGAGTGGTCGCGGCGAGCTGTTTTGTATGGCTGTGTGGTTTGTTGCCGATGCTTGCGAATGCGGCGACCTACGGAGATTACGGCAACGGACCGTATGGAGCCGGCATTTACAATATTGGCCAGCCAGCACCGGCAAGTACGGACGGAGGAGGGGACAACGGCGCATCTCTCCGCATCCGCCGCATGCTCCAGCAGTCGGCAAGTGGGGCACTTGCTTCCTCAGCATCTTCCGCGGCGTTCACGCCGGACTATTCGCCGTTCGCCAATGCTCTCGCGCGTGCCCAGCAACGGGCACTTTCCGGAAGCGGCCTCCTGCCGGATCCTCGTGGCGTCGCGGACATCCGCAACGCGCTGGTCGAGCGGTTCAAGGACCAAATGGCGACGAGTGCCGAAGAGGGAGTTGAAGAGACTCGTGATGGAGATCAGCCTCTTAGCTCCACAGCAAAGATCGCCCAACAGCGAGGGCTGCTCGTGGTCGTGGTCGACGGGGAAGAAGTTCTCTATCGAGACGTCGAGATTACGGCCTGGTACGCCCCGTACGTCGCCCTCCTTATAGAAGAGGGTGTGGCGCAGGGATACAAAGATGATGCGGGGAAGCTGACGGGGGAATTCGGCGTAGGGAATCCCATCACCTACGCGGAAGTCCTGAAGATGGCACTTGGGGTAGCGAGTCAAACGCCGGAGCCGTCCGCCACCCCGCCACGAAACGCGTCGGCACAGAATACCTGGGCCGCGGCATATGTCGCGCATGCCGAAGTGATGGGGCTGTCGCTCTTCACGCCGGAGCTGGATGTCCACAGTCCGGCGACCCGTGGCGCCGTCGTGCAAACTCTGCTGGAAGCGCTCGGAGTTACCGGACCAAGTACGCCCGCCGCATACAGCGAGGTTCCAGCCGACCATCCGCACTCGTTTGCC
>JBGTDH010000553.1:0-5617 GCA_041748435.1 Pirellulales bacterium | reverse complement strand
CCAATCGTCGCGCCGCGGTGGCCGTCTCGCCGAGCAGCCGATAACAAGTTACTTCTTCGATGCGGGCCTGCCATACCAGGGCCTCCGCGTGCGAGAGCTGCGACAAGGGGCCCAGCAACTCCACGGCCTTGGTGAGCGAGTTAACCCGATCCGGGCTGCGGGCCGGATAGACCTGGCCTTGATTGCGATAGGTTCGCGCCAGTTGAAACGCGATATTCCGATCCAGCGACAACAACTGCTCGCGCGTCGGTTGCCGATCGTCGCCGCCGGGGCGCGTGCGCATCAACTGCCGGGCGACATCCTCGCGCAAATCGCTGAGTTGCGTGGCGGCCATGCGTAAGTAACCGCGCGCTTCGTCCAACGCCTGCTGATTCTGGCCCGTCACTTCGCTCTGCTGACGCGAGAGCTCGCCATGCGATAGGAGCACGAGCGCTGCTTGTGTGCGAACCAGCACCAGCCAGGAACTCTCCGGCGAGCGGCGGCCATAATCATGAGCCACTTCCACGGCCTGTTTCCACAGCGGCTCGGCGGCCGAAGGAGTTGAGTTGAGAGCATGCTCGGTGAACGCGCGGGAAAGTTCCACCACCAGCGCTGCCCGCCGCGAATCGGGGAGTGAGGCGTCGCTGAGCCGCTCGAGACAATGTGTCTCGGCCAGCGTAAACAAACGTCGTTGACGCAGTCCGTCCAGGAACCGATCTTCGGACGAGTCGGCCGCCAGCGCGGCAGTTGCCAGCATCAAGACCAGGGCTAGTGCTTTGTACGGCATGTCTCGATGGAAACCGATTGGCGATTCCGCCGGCTGAAGCCGGTACTACGAACAGGTCAGCAGGCCTTTCAGCGCGTTGGGGAACATTTCCCAAGTGGTCTGATAGGTGTCTTCCAGCGGCGCCGGGACGTAGATTCCCGGGTCCAGTCGTGCAGAGGCATCGAAACAACTCCTGGAGGCACTAAGCCGGACGGAGTCATTCTAAACAGTAGCGGAACTGGTGACAGTTCCGGATACTGAATTCTCACGAATTCAGCTACTCCCCAATCGACACCGGCTTACCGCAGAGACGCGGTGTAGGCTTCGCGCTTCCAGTGCAGGCCGGCGGTGGTGCGAACTTCTTCGATCCACTTGCGGGACGTTGCCAGATGCTCCTCGAAGGAGATCGCACTGTAGGTCTGCTGCTGCTGCTGGTTGGGCGTCTCCGCCAGGAACTTCTCCCGTAGGACACGGGGCGCGGGCTCCAATGTGGTCACGCGGATCACGTAGAGATTTGTCTTGGGGGCGTTGAAGGCCACGCCGACCTCGCCTTCCGACAGATCGAAGACCGCCCGCATGAAGTCGGTGCCGGGGGTGTCGACGCCCGGCACCGTCGTGAGGCGCGGCTCCTGCGGCCCCAGCATCGGGTTGCCTTGCGTCATCCAGGTGAACGGCCCGGCCTCCGTCACTTTCACGTCTTTCTCTTCGGCCAGTGCGATCGAGAGCGATTGCTTCGACGGGCGGGCCTTCTCGGCCAATTCCTCGGCTCGCTTCTGGGCTAAGGACCGCGCCTCGATCATCTTCCAGGAGGCCAGCACCTGACGGCGAATCTCGGCATCGTCGATGCTTGGCACATGCTCCGGAACATCCTGGTTCTTCCAGAACAAATACTGGTTGCCGGCCGTGTCTTGCACCGATTGCTGCTTGAACACGGGGGGGGTCTGCAATGTCTGCTGCATGAACGTGGCGCCCCGACCGGCGATCGCCTGGCCAATTTCCGTCTCGGTAAGCACGTGGTGCAGCGAAGACAGGCCAATCTCGTGGGCCGACAAGCCATGCTTCTTGGCCAGCGCGACAAAGTCTGGCCGCGGCGGCTGCGAGGAGGCATCGGCCCCGGCGGGATGCTCGGACCGCCACAGCGCGAAGTCGTTGTAGAAGCGATCCAAGAGAGGACGAACTTCGGCAAACGTCTCTTCGATTTTCTTTCGAGCGCGATCGCCAGCCAACTCGCGGCGAATGCGATCCGTTACGTTCCACAGCGGCGCCACTTCCGGCTTCTTGCCTCCGCGAATATCCCGCGGCAGGCCGTACTGGCTCGTCAAATCCAACAGTGAGGGGCCTGTTTCGGTCTCCTTAGGGACCGTGTCCAATGTGGTTGCCGGCGCGGCGTCTGCCGGTTGCTGTGCAGGTTTCTCTGCATCGGACGTCGCCGGAGACGTGACCTCCTTCACTTCCGCAGGCTTCGTTTCCGCGGGCTTCGTGTCGGCAGGCTTGCTCTCGGGCTGGTCGGGGGACTGGCATTCTTCCTTGGATTCCGGCTTTTCCGTCGACTCCGGCTTCTCCGCGGAATCCTTCTGCTCTTCTTCCGTCTTGGGCAGCTCCAACGGCGGATCGGTGTAGGGGTAATTCTTTAGGTTCTTCTCGTAGTGCTGGGCGATCTCTTCGTCGGTCACGGCGGCTTCGTCGTAGAACTTGTCGTATTCTGCCCGCAGGTATTGCAGTGCCACCTGGTGCGGCTGCTTGAATCCCGGCTCGGGGGAGCCCGGCTGGGCTACGCGGTTCTTGTTCTCTTCAAAAAACTTTCGCAACACTTCCTCGCCCGGATCCGGCACCTCGGAGACGAAGCTGGCCACCGAGACAGGCACAACTTCCGTGCGGGCATAACGATTAAGCCGCTGATAGTACTCCCATTGCTGCGCGGGGGGAGCGGCCATCAGTCCGCGGCCGAACAGATACCGCACGCGAACCGCCAGCAACGTATCATGCAAGGCATCGTACAACCGTCGCGGCGTGGCGCCCCACCGTGCGACTTCCTCGGCGATCTCTTCCCGCGAAAGCTGATTGTTCGTCTGCTGGTTGATGAACTCGCTGATGGCGGCATCGCTGACGACAACGCCCAGCTCGGCCGCCTTGTTCGAGAGGATCATTACATCCACGGCGGTCGCTTCGCTGGAATCGGTGAGCAGGCCTTCTTGCTCCAACCGCTGCAACTGAAACTGCAATAACTGATTGCGGAACTGAGGGGGGAAGTTGGCGGTCTGCATGGTCTTATCCGCCACGCGCACCACCAAGCCGGAGAGAAAATTATTCACCAGCTCCAGGTTGGACCGCATGTAGGCCAGCCGAGACTCGTGCAGCTCTCCGTATTTCGTGCTGGCGACCACGGGATCGGCCTGGGCCGGCTGGTCGTTGGAGCACGTCACGCCGCCGAAAACGAAGGCCACCATGCACATCACGCCCAACACGGCCAGGTAGGCCTTCTGACGCCTGCGGAACTGTGTAAAAGGACTCGACATGGAGGGCGGTTCTCAACAAGTTAAGGTCTGCCGACGGCGCAAAGACTATTGACAGTCGGGCCGCATGGGGAGTAAGCAACTAGACAGTTCGGCCTTGCCGAGCGATCGGCTGTGATTTTAAGGGGAGTCGACGTAAATGCAATGTCAAAGCGGAGTCCCGCGTTTTTCGCGAAGATCCACGGCATCGAACCCACGTACCAGCCACCGCGCGTAACTTACACCGCAGAAATAACTTACAACTCCGCCGGATGAACACAGCCGATGGCAGCAAAGCCCGCCAAAGTCAACAACCGCAGCCTGGTGATCGTCGAGTCGCCTGCCAAGGCCCGCACAATCAGCAAGTTTCTGGGTCGCAATTATGTGATCGAGGCCAGCATCGGCCACGTGCGAGATTTGCCCGAGGGACGCAAGCAGGTCCCGGCCGAGTTCCGCGATAAGGAATGGGCCAATCTGGGCGTCAACGTCGACGATAATTTCCAGCCGCTGTACGTCGTCTCGCCCGGCAAGACGCAGACCATCCGTAAGCTGAAGGATGCTCTCAAAACGGTCGGTCAACTCTATCTGGCGACGGACGAAGACCGCGAGGGGGAGGCCATCAGTTGGCATCTGTGCGAGTTGTTGAAACCCAAGGTGCCCGTGCATCGCCTGGTGTTTCACGAGATTACCAAGGAGGCCATCGAAGAGGCGCTTTCCCATCCCCGCAGCATCGACGACAACATGGTGCGGGCCCAAGAGGCGCGGCGGATTGTTGATCGCCTCTACGGCTACGGCGTGTCTCCGCTGTTGTGGCGGAAGGTCCGCTCGAAGCTTTCGGCCGGACGCGTGCAAAGCGTGGCCGTGCGCCTGATTGTCGATCGCGAGCGGGCGCGGATGGCATTTGTCAACGCCACGTTCTGGGATCTGCTCGGCACTTTCGCCAAGCAGGCCGGCGAGACGTTCGACGCCACGCTGATGAGCGTCGATGGCCGCCGCATTCCCGCAGGCAAAGACTTCGACACCGCCACCGGCAAGCTCAAGGGGGAAGGCTTCCTGCTGCTCGATCAGCCCGCCGCCGAGGAGCTGGCCGTGCGGCTGCGCGGGTCGGCGTTTCGCGTGGCCTCGATGGACGACAAACCTTACACCTCCAAGCCGTATCCGCCGTTCACTACCAGTACGTTGCAGCAAGAGGCCAATCGCAAGCTCGGCTATACCGCGCGTCGCACGATGCAGGTGGCGCAGAGCCTTTACGAGAATGGCCATATTACTTATATGCGTACTGATTCCACCAATCTGGCCAGCGTGGCCGTGGATGCGGCCCGCGAGCTGGTGCGATCGCAATATGGCAGCGAGTATCTGCCAGCGCAGGCCCGGACGTATCAGACCAAGGTGAAGAACGCCCAGGAGGCGCACGAGGCAATTCGCCCCGCAGGTCATCCGTTCGACTTTCCCGAAACGCTGCGCAACGAACTTTCGCCGGATGCCTTTAAGCTCTACGACCTGATCTGGAAACGCACCGTGGCCAGCCAGATGGCCGATGCCCGCGGGCGCCGGATTTCGATCACGATCGAAGCTGACGGCGCCGTGTTTCAGGTCGGGGGCAAGACCATCGATTTCCCCGGCTACCTGCGCGCGTATGTGGAAGGCGCCGATGATCCGCAGGCGGAGTTGGCCGATCGCGAGACGCTACTGCCGGACCTGCAGGTGGGCGAGGCCCTGGCCTGCCGCCATCTCGAGTGCAAGAGCCACACCACGCAGCCGCCGGCCCGGTTCACGGAAGCCACGCTCACCCGCACGCTGGAAGAGTTGGGCATCGGTCGGCCCAGCACCTACGCCTCGATCATCGAGACCATTCTGACTCGCGAGTATGTCTTCAAGCGCGGCAACGCGCTGGTGCCCACCTGGGTGGCTTTTGCCGTAGCGCAGTTGCTGGAGGGCCATCTGCCCGACCTGATCGACTATCAGTTCACGGCGGCGATGGAAGATGCGTTGGACGCCATCAGCCGGGGCGACACGCCGCACCTGGAATACCTGCGATCGTTCTATTTTGGCAACGGCCGCCCAGGCCTCAAGCAGCAGTTGGAGACCAAGGTCGGAGAGATCGATGCCCGCGACATCAGCCGCATCTTGATCGGCCGGCCGGAGGGTGACGATGCCGAGCCGATCTACGTGCGCGTTGGACGTTACGGGCCGTTCATCGAACATGGCGAACGCCGCGCGACCCTGCCTCCCGAGATTGCGCCCGACGAAATCACGGTGCCCTTTGCCTTGGAGATGCTGCAACAAGCGCAACTGGCCGAGGAGCCGTTGGGTGTCTGCCCGGACACGCACAAGCCGGTCTACTTGAAGCTCGGCCGGTTTGGCCCCTATGTGCAACGCG
>JBGTDH010000552.1:0-11458 GCA_041748435.1 Pirellulales bacterium | reverse complement strand
GGGACATTGGCGCGCGGCGACTATGTGATGGCTACGGAGGTCGTCAATGAACAAGGGAAATCGCTCGCGATCGATCTGCAACTGCCGCCTCCGGAGAAAGATCGCCCACCGCGCGTGCAGGGGGGGCAGGCTGTTGAGCATCGACCGCACGCTGTCGTCGGTGGACCGGGAAGCGCTGGCCCGTCGCCATGATGCCGTGGCGCTCGATCAAACTTCGTTTGCCGTGGCCTCGATCTGCCGGCGGGAGAAGACGCGGTTCTTGTGCGTGCGCATCGTCAGCGATGCCGTGTCCGACGTCTTGCCTCGCGATTTGCAGCGCGCGAAGCGGCAGAAAACGGCCGCCGCCCGCTGGGGCGCCGCCTTGGCAGCAGTGGTGCATCGCCCCAGTAGCTTGAAAGACGTGTTCGATTCCCAACAGCAGGCGCTTGAAGACGCCGACCGTCTGGCCAGGTTCCTGGAAGGCGTGGTCGTGCAACTGGCGCAGCCGGCGCCAGCACCGTGATCGGGAAGACACGGCCGACGTTTGCTTTTCTTCGCGGAAGCTGCCTGTGCTGGCAATGCCGGCAACAACAATTTCTCCGCGAGGATCGATTATGCCAAAGATGCCGGCGCTGTCACCCGATGAAAAGTCTGAGTGACCCGATTAGGGGCATCAATAGCTGGCCGCGGCCAACGCCGCGCCGCGGGCAATCGCATGCTCTGGACATAGTCTCTACGAGGAGGATAGGCACATGGGGCGTTTGATCGTGAATCGTTTGCGGCTGACAGTGGTGTTGACGTGTTGTGGGCTGGTCGCCACGGCGTGGTCGGCTGAGCCACAGCGTTCCGCCCGATCGAATGCTCTGTTGCGTCGCGCCACGGAGAAGCCTTCGGCCAAGGCGCCCGCCGCGCCGGCAAACCGCGAGGCCCAGCCTACACCCCCCGTGGAGACGCCGTCGTCGCTGCAAGACACGCCGGTGGTCGATGCCACGGTGCAACCCGAGATCATTCGGGAACGCTATCCCAACCGCGGGGTGCGCATCGAGCGGCACGTCGTGCAGGACGTGCAACTGAACTACGTCAACCACGGTCCGTGGAGCTGGTGGGACGAACGGGGCCAATTGCTGGCGCGCGGCGAGTACAAGCTCGGCAAGCAGCACGGCAAATGGACCCGCGTCCACACGTCGGACAAGGGCACCATCTTCGCTCTGCCGCTCTATAAGGGA
The DNA here is from genome assembly GCA_041748435.1 of Pirellulales bacterium. Classification (GTDB taxonomy): domain Bacteria; phylum Planctomycetota; class Planctomycetia; order Pirellulales; family JBGTDH01; genus JBGTDH01. The sequence goes on along the minus strand of JBGTDH010000552.1, from coordinate 10,253 downwards.
TTTGAAAAGCCGTTCACATCCGAAGCCGCGTTTGAAGAGGGCGTGCTCACCGGCATCTGGACCGTGACCGATGTCAAGGGCCGCAAGATGTCGCAGTGCCTGTTCCAGCAAGGAGAGCAGCACGGCCTGGCCACGTGGTGGCACGTGAATGGCCAGGTGCAGCGCACGGCCAACTACACCAAGGGGCAGATCGACGGCGAGCTGCGCGAGTTCAGCTCCCGCGGAGAGCAAGTGGCCCGCGACACGTACGTGGAGGGCTTCCGCCTGGATACCGAGGTGGCCAACTATCCGCAAGCCAACCGCAAGCGTTCGGAGCGGAGCGTGCTCGTGCCCATCGCGCGGCAGCATTACAACTGGTTCGAGGCCACGGTTTCGCTGGAGCAAGTGGAGCGGCAGAAGGTCTATCATGGTCCTTCCACCTGGTGGTATCCGGATGGCCAAAAAGAGATGGCCGGCAACTTCGAGCACGGCGCTACCAGCGGCCAGTACTCGTGGTGGCATCCCAATGGTCAGGAACGCAGCCGCGGCAACTACATCGACGGCAAGCAGGACGGCAAGTGGACCTGGTGGCATCCGAACGGCCAGAAGGAGATGGAAGGCGATTATGACGCCGGCCAACGTGTCGGCAAGTGGGCCGCTTGGGGATTGGATGGCAAGGTCCGGCTGGTCGAAGATCATCCTTCGGCCGAGGACGTCCCCGCGATAGCCACCCGACCCGGCGATAAACAAGCGTCGGTGCAGTAATCGCGGCATTCGAGAGGGCGGCGTGAGTCTGACGTGCCAGGGGAGGGCCGTATGTCTGTGCTACGAGATGCTCGCTGGTGGATTTTTCTTAGCGCCAGTCTGGGCGCCCTGCTGATGGGGGCGACGGCCCTGGCAGAAGACGAGACCGGAGCAGACATCGTCCAGCAGCCCAGCGGCATCAATCCCCTGCGACTGGGAAGCAAGCCGTTGGAAAAACCGCGCGGCCGATGGGTCGAGTGGCGCGGCGGCGTCAAATGGGAAGGCGACTATCTCGACGGCCAGCGCGACGGCGTCTGGATCGCCACGGCGCCGATTGTGGAAGACTCGCTGTTCGCCGGCGCGGAGTACGAGGGTTTCGAGAGCCCCATCACCGTCTCGGTAATGCTTGATCGCAACGTGGCGCACGGGGAGGCCTCGGCCCTCGATGCCCAGCAGCGGCCCGTGTTCTCCTGCCATCTCGATCAGGGGATGTTGGAAGGCAAGGCCACGTGGTGGCACGCCAACGGTCACACGCGCCGCGTGGTGACATACCGCGCGGGCTTGCTGGACGGACCCGTCACCGAGTGGAGCATCGATGGCAAGGTAACGCGGCAAGACACATTTCGCGAGGGGCGCGGCAGCAGCTCCCATATCGAATGGTACACGCCGGGCCGCAAACATTATGAAGGCTATTCTCATTTGCCCGGCGAAGTGACGCGGGACGCCTTCGAGTGGCAGGAGCTGAGTTGGACGCAAGCCGCGGTAGACGACTTCACCAGCGACGAGCGGTGCGGCCGCTGGATCGCCTGGTATCCGAACGGCCAGAAGAAAGTGCAGGGCAACTATGACGACGGAACGGCCGAAGGGCGTTTTACCTGGTTCCACGAGAATGGTCAGAAGCACGCGGAAGGCGAGTATGTGGCCGGCAAGCGGTCCGGCCTGTGGCGATTCTGGCACGCCAACGGCCGCAAGCAGTTGGAAGGCGAGTTCCAATATGGCAAGCCGGCCGGCACATGGGAAAGTTGGTCTGCCGCGGGAGAGCCGTCGACGTCGGACCGCTCGCTGAGCAATCTCGCGCTGGATTGGGATGCTGACCAGACTGATACGCAGACGGTCAAGCGCATCGTGCCCGCGGCGCGGCCCACGCTGGCGCAGACGCCCGCTGCGACGGTGAAGTCTTCGCCCTCCGTGGCACGCGGCAATCAAACCGTGTCGAGCCAACCGCGGATTACGAACAGCAAGAGTTCCAAACCATCCCCCGCGACGGGAACAGCCAACGCGGGAGTGTTCCCGGGTCTCTTGCCGGGGCCGAGTACGAACACCCGAGCGAAGACATCGGAAGTTGCTCCGAAGTACGAGCCAACCCAGGAATTCACGCTGTTGGGGATCTTTCTACCCGAGGCGTCGCCACGATCGCCGCAGCCGGAGCTATTCAAGAAGAAGCCGGCCTCCGCCAGTGCGCCGCAAGCGAATACGCGCCGCACGCGAAGGTAGCGGCTGCCCGTTCTCAAAGACGACTCAAAAAACAACGGCCCGGATGTCACAGAGACAACCGGGCCGTGCTGTTGAATTACAATGTCTTCCGTGGTTAGCGGCAACCGCTGCAACCCGGGGCACTGGAGTAACCGGTCGAGCAACCCGACGAGACGCAGACGCGGCAAGTCACCGTCTTGGGCACCATGTGCCTGACCCTGCAGGGCACTTCCTTGGCCACCTGATGGGGAACCATCACGGTGTAGGCCACATCACGCTGCTCTTCGACACACTCGTAATCTGTCACGTCGTAGGTCTTCTCGTGCGTTTGCGGTACGCACACGGTGTACGACACTTCGCGGGAAGCCTTTTCCATCACGTGTTGCGGTACCTTGATCGTGCGGGTCCGGGTCTCGGCCTTGCACAGCGTGACCGTGTAATCGTAAGGAACCTGCACGTGGTGCGGCTTCTTGTACGAATAGGTCTGCTCTTGCGGTACGCACACGGTGTACTGCACTTCCTTGCTCTGCTGCTCCTGCACCATATCGCACACCTTCACGGTAGCGGTGCGGGTCTCGGGACGGCAGAGGGTTACCTGGTACTCGTAGGGCTGCTCGTACGTTTCCTGCTTGTAGCAGGTGTAATTGATGTGCTTCTCAACGTAGTTAGGCACCCATACGCGGCGCACCTGGTGGCACGGCTGGCATCCGCCACAGGATCCGCAGCCACTATGAGCGCTGTGGCCGCCGCCGCAAGAGCCGCAGGCGGGGGCTTCACAAGCGACGCTCTGCCAGCAACCCTGATCGCAGCGAATGGTGCGCGTCTGGGTGTAGGGAACCGAACGGCACATCTTGCGGACGCCCGTACGCGTCTCTTGATAGGGCACGTTCACCGTGTATTCGCGGGCTTCCTCGCGCCACACGGGACGGCAGACGGTGTAGTTGACCGTCTTGGTGCGAACCTCGGGAATCATCACCGTGCGAGTCGCCTGGGCATCGACCCATTCACACACGGTGCGGGTGCCCTGACGCGTCTCCTGATAAGGGATGTTCACCGTGTAGTCTTGCTGCTGCTCGTTCCACACGGTCCTGCACACATCGTACTCTACGGTGCGGCTGCGCGTCTCCGGCACAAGTACAGTGTACGCCTTGGTGACCTGCCGCACCACGGGCACGTTCTTCTTCACCGTAATCGTCTTGTGCCGCTGCTCGGGGACACATTCGGTCACGTAGACGGTCTTCATCTCGGTAACCCAGGTGGGCACCATGACCGTCTTATGCACCATTTCGTACTGCGGAGCACAGGCCGCGGGAGCACATCCGGCGGATGCATAGCCATGACCGCAACTCGGTCCGCAGCCATGTCCGCCCCCCGCCTGGGCCAACGATCCGGCGAGCAAGAACATCAGGGGTGTCAACCAGGAAACGCGTCGCATTGTCCAATCTCCTTCACACAGTCCAATGAAAAAAGTACGACCGCCGTGCCGCAACCAGGTGTCAGAGAAGCCATGCCGAGAGAACCCACTCCCCAGAGGTTTTCTCCGGGGTATCGGCGTCGAATGATTCGCAGGTGCGTCCTGGTTGTTTCAACAGCGGGATTATAGAAAATGAATGCGCGCTGTCAACAACCGAACGAACGCAATTATTCACCTGTTTGGTATTCGATGTCAACAAACTCCCCTCGTCCTTGGCCGTCGCCCACTCGCTCCTGGATCATGGCCATGACATGGCACGATTTATTGTTCGCCCACTGGCCCGTTGCGGAAGTTGCCCTCCGACCGCACATTCCGGACCGTTTGCAAATCGATAAGTTTCACGATCAGGCTTGGATCGGCGTTGTTCCCTTCGGCATGGCCGGCACTCGGTTGCGAGGCACGCCCGCTGTGCCCGGACTTTCCGCGTTCCTGGAAATCAATGTGCGTACCTACGTCGTGGCGGATGGGAAACCGGGGGTGTGGTTCTTCAGCCTGGATGCCGCCAACTGGTTTGCCGTGCGCGGCGCTCGCACGCTGTATCATTTGATGTACTACGACGCGCGCATGACATTACAGAAAGATGCCGACGGTTGGATTCGGTATCGCAGCCAACGCACCCATCGCGGCGCTGGGAACGCAGAGTTCGCGGCTCGTTATCGGGCGACGGGCGAGGCGTTTGAGGCGCTTCCCGGTTCGTTGGACGCCTGGCTCACTAATCGCTACTGTCTGTACGCGGCCGATCGTCGCGGCCGTGTCTTTCGCGGCGAGATCGACCACCCGCCCTGGCCGTTGCAGCCCGCCGAGGCGCAATGGGAATGCAACACGATGACGACGCCGCTGGGGATCCCCTTGCCGGACACCGCGCCGCTGTTGCACTTCTCGCAACGCCTGGATGTCGTCGGCTGGGGGCTGGAACGATTGACGCACTCTGCGGAGTAGGTCCCCTTGCGGCCCGCGATTCACCACGAAGCCGCACCGACATTGACCTGATCTGCTAACTCCCCGAAGATGATCTTTGCGATGCGCGGGATCGCATCAAGCAGACGATTTCCAGGAGGCCGGAATGTCTCGAATTTCGAGCGCGGCGGGGACAGCACGCAGAGTTCAGATGCTAGCAGTGTTGCTGGCTGCGCTCTTGGCGTCCACAGTGGTCCATGCGAATCCGCTGGCCTGGCTCAACGGCAAGCTGGAAAAGGAGGTGCGGTCGGAGTTCTCGCACATTCGCATCCGCCGCGACGGCAACGTGCGCTCACTGATCTTCGTGCGGGACAACGGCCAGGAGGTGATCGAGACGCTGCTGGACGTGAGCCAGCCGCATCGCCTGATGCTGGAGTACACGCGCTACATGTTCCTGAGCTACGCCGTGAAGCCCCGGCAGGAGCGGGTGCTGATTGTCGGCTTGGGCGGCGGCGCCATGGTGCATTTCCTGGCGAAGTTCGATCCGCAAGTCAAAGTAGATGTGGTCGAGATCGATCCCGCCGTGGTGCAAGTGGCGCAGGATTACTTCGGCGTGCGACGTCAGGGAAATGTGAACATCATCACGGCCGATGCCTTCCAAGTGCTGGCCGAATCGCAAACACCTTACGATGTCATCTATATGGATGCCTTCCTCAAGCCTTCGGGTGATACGGATACCACGGGCGTACCCCTGCGGCTTAAGCAGGTGCAGTTCTATCGCAGCTTGAGCCGCACGTTGAAGCCCGACGGTGCGGTGGTGTTCAATCTCAACCCGCATTCCGGCATGCGCGAAGACGTGCAGACCATTACCAGCGCGTTCCCGCAGACCTACGCGTGGCGCTTGCCGGAATCGACGGGCGTGGTGGTGGTGGCGTCGCTCGTGGCGCAACGGGACTCGCCCACGACCATTGGGCGGCGCGCGCGCGAAGCGGATTCCCGGCTGCGGGCCGATTTTTCACTGACCAAGATGGCGGCCGGATTGTCACGCTAACGCAACGCGAGCGATGGGAAAAGCAAAAAAAGCACGGCGAGTCTCTGGAGGTGCAACGGGCAGCGCCACGGAAGCATCGATGGTTGCCAGGAGCGAATCCGGCGGCAGCGAACCCGGCGGCAGCCAGGTCGCGCTCAAGGTGCTCGTCTTCTGGGCCGGCGCCGTGCTGATGGGACTGGAGATTGCCGGGAGCCGCGTGCTAGCGCCGCACTTCGGCAACTCGGTGTTCGTGTGGGGCAGCCTGATCTCCGTGTTTCTCATCGCACTCAGCCTGGGATATTACGTCGGCGGGCAGTTGGCCGATCAACGGCCGTCGCGCATCGTGCTCAATACCATCTGCATGATCGTCTCGGTCTGGATCTTTGGCGTGGCCATGCTCTCCTACTCGATCTGCGAGACCTTGGCCGCCGCGGGATTGGGCGAACAGAGCGGTCCGCTGGTCGCGGCCCTGGTGCTGTTCCTGGCCCCCGGCATTGGCATGGGCATGGTGTCTCCCTATGCCGTGCGATTGGCCGCGCAATCGGTAGCCTCGCTCGGACAGATCGCCGGCACACTCTACGCACTGTCGACACTGGGCAGCATCGTCGGGACGATTCTCACCACGTTCGTGCTCGTGCCGCTAATCGGACTTTCCGCCATTCTCAAAGGACTGGGGATGGTGCTGTTGCTCGTCTCCGTGTTTACGCTTCCGTCGTGGCGTCGCGCCGGTCTGCCGACTGCGGTGGTGCTGTTCGGCATCGCTCCGTTGGCGTTCTTGCTTCCTTCACGCAACGAGGCGGCGCTCTTGCCCGGCGAGACGCTGGTGATGGACGAAGAAACGCCCTATCAGCATGTGTCCGTCGTCGATAGCGCGCGAAGAAATGCCCGCGACTTGCGGTTCGATCGCTTTGTGGAAAGTTCGATCTCTTTGACTCCGCCCCATGTGGCGCTGGCCGATTACACCGATTATTTTCATCTGGCCTTGCTGCTGAATCCCGAGATTCGCCGCACCGTCTTCATCGGCGCTGGGGGCGCGATCGGGCCGCGGGCCTTTCACATGCACGCGCCCGCGATGGAGATCGACGTGGTCGACATCGATCCCACCGTGTTGCGCGCCGCACGCGAGCATTTCTTCCTGGAGGACGATCCTCGCATTCGGACCATCTCGCAGGATGGCCGCATGTTTCTGCGCCGCGCGCGCGATCCTTACGATTGCATTGTGCTGGACGCGTTCACCATCGGCGGGCGAATCCCGTTCCACCTCGTGACGCGCGAGTTCCTGCAACTGTGCCTAGCGCACATGACCGACGACGGCGTATTCGTGATGAACATCAACAGCTCGTTGGAAGGTCCGCACGCCGCGATCTTGCGTTCCATGCAGGCCACCATCGAGGCCGTGTTTCCCGCCAGCTACGTGTTCGTCAAGGACCAGCGGGCCGCGGGTCCGCTCAACTCCACGAACATCGTGCTGGTTGCCACGAAGTCCTCCACGCGGCTCACGCCTGCCGAGTGGTCGCAGCGTGCCGAGCGGCACACGAGTAACTCCTACGTCCAACGCGAACATCTGCGCCGCGCCGTGAGCGACCTGTTGCCCACGAATCCCGATGTCTCCACTGTCACGGTCTTCAGCGATGATTATGCTCCGATCGAAACGATGTCGTTTTAACTTTGCGTTTCTGCTGTTTAGCGCGAGCTGCACCGCGCAGGATCCGTTGGTAGCGAATCAGCCGCAGCCGGCGCCGGCGGTCGATCCTCGCACGGCGGAGGTCAAGCAGTTCGTGGAAGGCTATTTTCGTTCGTGGTCGAATCGCCAGATGGATGCCTATGCCGATTGCTTCCACCCGGATGCCGTGATTCAGTTTGTCGATGCCAACGGCCGCGTGCGGAATCAGACGAAAGACCCTTTCTGTGCCGAGCAGCGCAACGTGCAGAGCACGACGCCCGCCGTGGAAGTTCCCACCTCGATCGACATCCGTTTCGAGGCCAAGCTGGCCCGCGCCGTCGTGGCCTGGAAACTGACGCAGGGGCGCCGCGTGGAGACCGGCTACGACCACTTCACGCTGATCAAGCTCAACGGCAAGTGGCGCATTCTCACGCTGGTGTTCTACGGCACCGACTGAGGATCAAACGCAAGAGGATAGGAGAGGAACAGAAGGGAACAAAGGTAACGAAGAAAGTCATTGCCCTCCTGCGTTCCTTCGTTTCCTTCGTTCCCTTCTGTTTTGAATGTTTGGTTAGTTCCGTGAGCGTAGCAAGCTGGTGGTCATGGCACGGAAGACGGCGTCGATCGTGGCGAGTTCTCGGTCCTCGGCCTGACAAAGTATCAGATAGCAGGCATCGCTGGTGCGGAACGCGCGAATGTATGCGGTGTTCGTGAGATCGAGGTAGTAGAAGTTCGCGTCGAAGCCTTGCATCGAGCGGCCGGCGATCGTCTCTTCGATTGGTTCCACGTCCAGATCCTGGTACTCCTTGCGAAGCGCTGCCAGGGCCGTGTCGGCCGCGTCGCCGGGATCGACCTCCACCGATTGCAAGAGCACCGACCAGAACGCGCCGCCAGGGCTGTACACCGTCACGCCACGCTCTCCCTCAATAGCGTCGCGCTCGTCCAGCTCCCAGTTCTCCGGGTATTGAAACGAGATCCCCATTTTGTCGTACACGGCTGGCATGACAGTGTTCCTTCGACGGGTCCAAGCAGGCGATCGCCCTTGTAGGCTACCGCAGGCGGCGATACCGTGCTATCGGTAGTTTCCCCTGCCTCGTTTGCCGGAGTTTCGTATGTCGCGCCTGCTGTGCTCACTGATTGTTTTGCTCTCGACCACGGGCTTGCCGGCCGCGCAGACCTTGCGCGTGGGTTTCGGAGAAGTGGAGGTCACGCCCACGGTAGAAGGTGGCCGACCCGTGTGGATCGCCGGATATGGCCACGGCCGCCGGGCCGACGGCGTTCACGATCCAATCATGGCCCGTTGCGTCGTGTTGGACGACGGCGCGGCTAGAATTGCATTGATCTCGGTCGATGTCGTGGGCTTGCAATATCCCACCGTATTGAAGATTCGCGAGAAGCTGCCGGGCTTTGGGTACGTGATGGTTTCGAGCACGCACAACCACGAAGGGCCGGATGTGATCGGCATCTGGGGTCAGACGCCGCTGCAATCGGGGGTCGATCGTGCATATCTGGCGATGCTTGTCGATCGCGTCGTGAAGATGACGGAAAACGTGGCTGGCGAGCTGAAGCCCTCGCGGGCCAGTTACGGCACTGCCGAAGATGCGTCCCTCGTTGGCGATAGCCGGCTGCCAATTGTCAAAGATGGCGTATTGCGCGTGCTGCGTTTTCGGCACCCGGAGGAAGACCGCACGATCGGAATCCTCGTGCAATGGAACTGCCATCCCGAGTCGTTGGGCTCGAAGAACAAGCTGCTCACAGCCGACTTCCCGTGGGCCACGGTCGAGGCGTTGCGAAAACGGTACGCTTGTCCGATCGCGTATTTCACGGGAACGGTCGGCGGTCTGTTGGCGCCGCCGGACGACGTGGTGCGCGATAGCTCCGGGCAGTTGCTGCGCGATGGCAATTTCGAGTACGCGCGCATCTACGGAGAGATGGTCGCGGATCTGGCCGCGCAGGCGATCGAGCGGGCCGAGCCGATCGAGCTTACGCCACTCAAGGTGTATGCCAAGCCGATCGCCGTGCCGATCGCGAATCCTCTGTATCAAGCGGCCCGCACCTTGGGTGTTATTCCGCGAGGCGGCCGCGTCTGGACGGGCGATGCCGAGCAATTGGGCGAACCGATCACCACGGCCAAAGGAGACGTGCAAGTGGCCGTGGAATCGGAAGTGGCCTACCTGCGGCTGGGCGAGTTGCACGTGGCCTGCATTCCCGGCGAAATCTATCCCGAGCTGGTGACGGGCCAGTTCCAGGAGCCTGTCGACCCGGCGGCCGATTTTCCCGAGGCGCCGCTGGAGACGCCCGTGGTCAAACTTCTGCCTGGCCCCAAGAGCATGCTGTTCGGACTGGCGAACGATGAGATCGGCTACATCATTCCCAAGCGGCAGTGGGACCAGTTGCCGCCGTACTGCTACGGTCGCAAGACGAGCCAGTATGGAGAGATCAACAGTTGTGGACCCGAGGTAGCGCCGATTGTGATGAAGGCGCTCCAGCGCCGGGTGGCGGAAGGAAGAAAAGGATGAAGGCGGAAGGATGAAGGATGAACAAGACCTCGGCTTCATCCTTCATCCTTCATCCTTTATCCTTTCTTCTTATCATGCGCATCACCCATCCTCTGGCTCATAAGATCGGCGCGTTGGCTGCCAGCACCGTGCTTCGCGGTTGGATTGGCACACTCGATGCGCAGGTGGCCTATTACGATCCCGTGGTCGATCAGGGACGGCCTGAATACGACGGTCGGCAGCGGATTTATGTTTTTTGGCACGAGTACTTGTTGTTCCCGTTGTACATGCGCGGTCATTGCAACATTTCGATGCTGGTGAGCCGGCATCGGGACGGCGAGTTCATCGTGCAAGTGGGGCGTCTGATGGGTTTCGACTTCGTGCGCGGCAGCACCACGCGCGGCAGCGTCTCGGCCTTGTTGGAAATGCGGGACCGCAGCCGCCGCATGAATCTGGCCATTACGCCGGATGGCCCGAAGGGTCCGCGCCGCGTGA
>JBGTDH010000551.1:0-6878 GCA_041748435.1 Pirellulales bacterium | reverse complement strand
CGCCAACCCGGCCGATGCCACGGGGCGCGGCCCGGCAGTGGCCGCCAAGTTCGTGGAAGTGGTCAAAGACGTGGGCGTAGCCCGTTCCGCCGTGAGCATCCGCTACACCAAGCCCGACCCCACCGATCTGCCCCCGGCGATGTAGTTGTCTGTGGTTATCACAGGCGAGCGAATTGCGGTTAACATCAGGGAAGGTTTTCCGTTCCGCTTGCGGTTTCGCGAACACCGCTAAGCCGCCAGCGGACTGATCCCGCAGGCTAAGGAGGAGTCGTTGTCTACCGCAGCCACGCCCGTCGAACACGGCAATGCACAGCAGCCAGCAGAGGCCATCGTGCTGTTCGATGGAGTCTGTAACGTGTGCAACGCCTCGGTGAACTTCGTGATCGATCGTGATCCGCGGGGACGCGTAAAGTTCGCTCCGCTGCAATCGGCCATCGGTCAGGAGTTGCTCGCCCGGCACGGTTTGCCGACCACCGATTTCGACACGATGGTGCTGATCGTCGATGGCCGCGCTTACACGCGTTCTTCCGCCGCGCTGCGATTGTTGGCAAAGCTCAAACAGCCCTGGCCGCTGTTGTTTCCGATGATCCTGATCCCACCGCCGCTGCGAGACTTGGGTTACAACCTCATCGCCAACAACCGCTACCGCTGGTTCGGCCGCGAGGAGGCCTGCCGCGTGCCAACGCCTGAGTTGCGCGAACGTTTCTTATGAGTGCCAATGCTGGCGCTGCTGGCATGTAATCGGCACGCGATCACGAAAATACTCGTATTGACACCACACAAGCATCCCTGTAATTTCCCGATAGTGGCTGGTGTCCATGAGCGACAAACGGCCCGGCAACGGAAGCCATTCTGCGACGTGGGGTAGCGTCCGGTCTCTTGCGAGAGGCTCGAGGTTTCCAAGCCACCCGCTAGTGTCCCACCCCCGCGGCAGTGTTTCGCCGCAACTGCGTGGTGCGCGTGTTTCGCACCAAACCGGGCAATGATTGCCTGAGCATCACGGCCTTCGATCGCACCGATCGCAGCCGTAAGTTTTACCGTGGCGGCCGAGACCGCCTGGCCCGCATATTGATGGACCTTTTTCAAGGAGGATGGTCATGTTAGTGCTCAGTCGCAATCTGGGGGAACGCATTGTCATCGGCAACAACATCGTGTTGACCGTGGTTGATATCCGCGGCGATCGCGTGCGGTTGGGCTTCACCGGCCCCGCCGAGGTTCCCATTCATCGCGAGGAGGTCTACCGGCGCGTGGAGGAAGAGCAGGCGCAACAGAAGCTGCTAAGCGAAAACTGCCCCTGCATCTGACCTCTTGCCTCGCGCGGCGCGTGCTTGCATCGCCGGCGCACATGGGTGAGAATCGGCGAGCGCTTCCGTTCCCGCTCTCCCCTTGTGCGCCGGCCGTCTCGATGAGTGCTCCCGCAAGTTACGATCCCTATGCGATGCCTCCGGATGCCATCCAGGAGCCGCCGCAGAGCCTGTGGCAAGCCCTGCGCAAGATCGGCCCCGGCATCATTCTGGCAGGCTCCATCGTCGGCTCCGGCGAGTTGATTCAGACAACAACGTTGGGCGCCAAGCACGGCTTTCTCTTCTTGTGGCTGATCTTGTTCAGTTGCGTGATCAAGGTCTTCGTGCAGATCGAACTGGGCCGCTATGCCATCATCTCCGGCAAGCCCACGTTGGGAGCGCTGGACGAATTGCCCGGCCCGCGCTTCGGCGCCAGTTGGCTGGTGTGGTGGTGGTTCTGCATGCTGCTGGCCACCGTGTTTCAACTTGGCGGCATGTGCGGCGGCGTGGGCCAAGCCATGAACCTGGCGTTCCCTAACGGCAGCCCCTGGCTGGCAGGCAAGATTCCCGCTCTGGCGGACACGCTGGGCAAACATCCGGAGTATCCCTGGGCTTTGCTCACGGCTCTCTGCGCGGTGGCCCTGCTGCTTAGCGGCGGATACAAGCGGATCGAACGCTTCACTACGTTCCTGGTCATCACGGTGACGTTCATTACCGTGGGCTGTGTGATCGCGCTGCCGGCGACGGGCTATCCCGTCCGCCTGAGCGATGTGGCCGAGGGCTTCAAGTTTCTCATTCCAGCGGCCGGCTTGGCGGCGGCCTTCAGCACGTTTGGAATCACGGGCGTGGGCGCCAGCGAGCTCTATTCCTATCCTTATTGGTGCCTGGAGAAGGGTTACGCCCGGTTCGTCGGCCGACGCGGCGAGGGCGACGACGAAGCCTGGGCCCGCCGCGCCAAGGGCTGGATTCGCGTGCTGCACCTCGATGCCTGGGCCAGCATGGTGGTGTTCACCCTGGCCACGGTGGCGTTCTACACCATGGGGGCGACCGTCTTGAAGGGCCGCGGCATTGTGCCGGACGGATCGAAGATGGTTGAAACGCTGGCCCAGATGTACGAGCCGGCCTTCGGCAGTTGGACGTTGGGGCTGTTTGTCATCGGCACATGGGCCGTGCTGTTCAAGACAGTTTATGTGGCGTCCGCGGGGCACAGCCGTCTCACGGCCGACTTCTTCAGCCTGGCCGGCTTTGTGCATTACGCCACAGCCGAAGATCGTGCCCGTTGGATTCGCGGCCTGTGCGTCGTGTTTCCCACGCTGGCGTTCGTGCTGTACGTGTCGCTGGGCAATCCCGTCACGATGGTGATGATCGGCGGCATCGCCCAGGCGCTGACGTTGCCGATCATCTCCTGCGCCACACTGGTATTGCGTTATCGCTCGCCCGATGCCCGCCTGAAGCCGTCGATGCTCTTCGATGTCTGCTTGTGGTGCGCGGCGCTGTCCATCACGGTGGTGGCGCTGTATGTCTTATGGTTTACGCTTCAGCCTTACCTTGTCGCTCCATGAATCGCACACGCAGTCAGGCCGCGTTCGCGCGGGCCAAGAATCTCATTCCCGGCGGGGTGAATAGCCCGGCCCGCGCCTTTGGCGGCGTCGGTGGCGAGCCGCTCTTTTTCGCCCGGGGGGAAGGGGCCTCTCTCTACGACCTGGACGGCAATCGCTATCTCGATTACATCGGCTCGTGGGGCCCGATGATTCTCGGCCACTGCCATCCGCGCGTGATGGCAGCCGTGCATGCGGCGGTCGATCGCGGCACCAGCTTCGGAGCGCCTACCGAGGCCGAGAGCGAGCTGGCCGAGATGATCATCAAGGCCGTCCCCTCGGTGGAAAAGGTGCGCCTCGTGAGCTCCGGCACCGAAGCCACGATGAGCGCTATTCGCCTGGCCCGTGGCTTCACGGGGCGCGATGTGATCATCAAGTTCGCTGGCAACTATCACGGACATGTCGATAGCCTGCTGGTGGCGGCCGGAAGCTCCGCCGCCACGCTGGGCGTGCCAAATTCTCCGGGCGTCACCTCGGGCACGACGAAAGACACACTGATCCAGCAATTCAACGATCCCAACGGTTTGGCCGATGCCTTCCGTCAACATGGCCCGCGCATTGCCGGCGTGATCTTTGAGCCGATCGTGGGCAACATGGGCACGGTGCTGCCCACGCCGGAGTTTCTGCGCGCTCTGCGCGAGGAGACACAGCGCGCCGGCGCGCTGCTCATCTGCGATGAAGTGATGACCGGCTTCCGCGTGGCATACGGCGGCGCGCAATCGCTGTATGCAATTCGGCCCGATCTCACCACGCTAGGCAAGATCGTCGGCGGCGGCCTGCCGGTGGGCGCCTACGGCGGACGGGCCGACATTATGAATCAGATCCTCCCCGCGGGACCCGTGTTTCAAGCCGGCACTCTCAGCGGCAATCCGCTGGCCACGGCCGCGGGCATCGCCACGCTGCGGATTCTGCGCGACGATTCGCCCTACGAGAAACTGGAGCAACTCGGAGCGCAGCTCGAAGCGGGCCTGGCGTCCGCAGCCAAGGCCGCCGGTGTCGAGCATTCTGTCAACCGTGTGGGAAGCATGCTCACGCTGTTCTTCAATCCGCGGCGCGTGGTCGATTGGGACACGGCCAGCAAATCGGATACGCACCGCTACGCCCGCTACTTCTGGGGCCTGATCGACCGCGGCGTGTACATGCCCTGCAGCCAGTACGAGGCCCTGTTTATCTCCGCTGCCCACACCGAATCCGACATCGCCGCCACGGTGGAAGCCGCCCGCGCCGCGATAGCAGACGAAGTCGCCAACGCCTTGAAGCTCTAAATGGCGCTGGGGCCAGGCGCGACCGGCAGGCGGAGACGATCAGGGCATTCCCACTACAATTTCATGCGGGCTGCTTGTTCCAGGATCTTTTCGACCGGGTAGAGTGTCCCTTGGCCGCTGCCGGGGCACGCTTCGCACGTTCGCTTCCAGGACGCGGGGGACCTGATGTTGGAATCCCAGAAAGGCCACGTCCGGCATTGCAACGGCCGCGCGGAATAGACCGAACAATTGCGCTTCTCGGGATCGAAGAACACGCAATCGCCGTTGGAGTACTCGATCAAACTGTAACGCATGCCCACGCGGCGCACAAAGCGACGTCCGAACGTGTCCACATCCAGCCCCAGATGCGTGGCCAGACGCTCGATGTCTTCCTCGCTGACCCACACGTAACCGGGAGCGCCGCTGCAGCAGTCGCCGCAAGCGCTGCAAGAGAATTGCAGGCCGTCCTTGAACCAGGGCTCAGACATAATGTTGTTGCAAGCTTGAGTTGTGATGCGTGAACTGACCGTCAGCTGTGCGACACGACTTCGCGCATTGCCGTGAGCACAAAATCGATCTGCCCCTCGGTTGTAAAAGCTCCCAGGCTGAACCGCACCGTGCCGCCGCGAGGCAGCGTGCCCAGACAACGATGCATCAGCGGAGCGCAGTGCAATCCGGCCCGCACTTGCACCCGATAGGCGCTGTCCAGCACGAGGGCTAACTCCTGCGGATCATACCCGGAAACCGAGATTGAAACGACTCCCACGCGGCGCTCGGGGTCTTGGGGTCCATGCACCTGCACGCCGGTAATGGCTCGCAAGCCTTCGCACAATCGCTGCGTCAGCTCAGTTTCATGTAGCCGCACCGCCGCGATTCCGCGCTCGGCCAGCCACTGCACGCCGGCGCCCAGACCCAGAATGCCGGGGGCGTTGAGATTTCCAGATTCGTACTTCTCCGGCAGCTCGCCTGGCTGCACATCTTCTTCGCTGCGCGTGCCCGTCCCGCCTTGGCGAACGGGAGAGAGTTTTTGCTCGACCCCGGCCCGCACGCACAACACGCCCGTCCCCAGCGGGCCGAGCAGCCCCTTGTGCCCCGACGCGGCCAGCAGATCGATGTGTTGCTCGTCGACATTCAGTGGCACGTGTCCCAGCGATTGCGCGGCATCGATCAACAGCAGCGCTCCGTGGGCATGGGCCAGCCGCTGGATCGCCTCAAGGTCTTGCAGCGCGCCCGTGACATTCGAGGCGTGCGTGACGGCGACCAGCTGCGCGCCGCGTCGTAGCGCGGCCTCCAACTCTTCGAGATGGATGAACCCTTCGGCGTCGCAGCCGAGACGCGCCACGTCGATGTCGCCGCGCTGCTCCCAATCGCGCAGCGGTCGCAGCACGGAGTTGTGCTCCGCCACGCTGGTGACCACGCGATCGCCCGGTCGCAGCACGCCGTGAATGGCCAAGTTCAAGGCGTCGGTGCCGTTGGAGGCAAAGATCACCCGCTGTGCTTCGGCCGCGCCGATCCACCGCGCCACGGCCCGACGGGCATCCTCGACCGCGCGCCCCACGGTCATGGCTTCCTCGTAGGCGCTGCGTCCGGCCGGCGCGCCCAGTTCGCGCTGATAATTCTCGACCGCGCAATAGACGGATTCCGGCTTGGGCCAACTCGTGGCGGCGTTATCAAGATAAATGCGATTCTGCATGGCACCATCGTCTTGCAATAGCAACAGTCCCTGTAACGTAGTCGACCTGCTCCCGCGAGTCGACGGCAGCCCGGTTTGTGGAGTCATCCCACAATCTTCACGCTTTGAGTGACGAAATGTGCATGGCAGTGCTAGGCGCATCGTCGCCTTTCCCCGGCGCCCACCTTGAGCGATCCGTCTCCCCCGGGCGCAGAATCTGTCGAATCCGGCCGATTGCCTAACTGGGGCGTATAGTGCTACAAAAGCAGCGCCGCGTTCCCAAGCTGCCTCGGATCTCCGCGCCTCGCACCATGAACATCCAACAATTCCTGGAGCATCACGGCATCGTTCGCAATCCGTTCGCGGAAGAGGATGCGCAGACCGATCCGGTGTTCAAAGAGTTTTGCATCAATCGCACGTACCATCCGGCCTGGGACAAGATTTACGGCAACCCGGCCGAGCCTTCCACCTCGATCGTCTTCGGCGAGAAGGGGTCCGGCAAGACAGCCCTGCGGCTGCAGATTGTGCGGCACCTGGAAGAGCACAATCGCGCGCACCCCAGCACGCAAGTGTTTGTGATCGAGTACGACGATTTCAATCCGTTCCTGGATCGCTTCCGGGCGCGGCTCTCGCATCGGCAGCAACGCGCAGATCGTGTGCTCACGCAATGGAAATTGTGGGACCACATGGACGCCATCCTGTCGCTGGGCGTCACGCAAGTGGTCGATTGGATTCTGCAAAGCCGGCAACATTCGGGCGTCACGCCGCCGGACGAGCGGCTGAAGATCGAAGCGCTCGATCGCCTGCAAGCCCGCGATCTGCTGCTGCTGGCGGCCTGCTACGATCAATCGACCAGCGAAACCTTTCGCGGCCGCTGGTCGCGCTTGCGACGCCGTTTGCGGTTCTGGACCGCGCTGGCGCTTTGGCCGCTGGCCGTGGGCATTCTGGCAACGCTGGCCGTGTTCGGCCTGATCGCCGGCATCCAGCAATGGGATTGGCTGGCAACACCCTGGCCCTACGTGATCGCCGCCGCCGGCTGGGCGCCCTGGCTCTGGCAAGCCTGGTCTCGCTTTCGTTTGGC
>JBGTDH010000550.1:0-4604 GCA_041748435.1 Pirellulales bacterium | reverse complement strand
CGCAGCATTGCCTTCCGCGGCCTGTTTGGCGATGCGTTCCGATTCTGCTGCCTCGCGAATCTTCACCAGCGACACGCTCAGCGTTCCGACCACGGCGACTACCGCCAGCACGACCGTGCCCAACGCCATGCTCTTGGCTCGATGGCGGCGGCACCATCGCCAGGTCCGCTCCAGGGCGCCAATGGGACGCGACAAGATCGGCTCACCCGAAAGCCACCGCACCAGGTCTCCCGCCAGATCGGCCGCGCTTGTATACCGCCGCGCCGGCTCTTTTGACATCGCCCGCAGGCAGATGGTCTCCAAGTCGCGCGGAATGCGATCGTTCAATTGACGCGGCGGCCGCGGTTCGTCGTAAAGCACTTGATGCAACAGCATTCGCTGATTGCCGCGAAACGGCAATTCGCCCGTGAGCAATTCATACAGAATGACACCCAGGCTGTAGACATCGCTGGGCCGCCCCACGTGCTTGTTGTCGCCGCGCGCCTGCTCGGGGCTCATGTAAGCGGGCGTCCCCAACAACTGACCCTCCATCGTCACGGTCAGATCTCCTTCATCCCGCCGGGCCAGGCCGAAATCCATAATTCGCACACGCCACGGCGCTTCTCGCACTCCCGAGGTGCGGGACGAGCCGCTGCCGGTGACCGTGGAATGCGTGCTGCTGCCCGAGGAGGTGGCTTGCGAATCGAGATCGCCCGTGGTCTGCAACAGCAGATTGGTGGGCTTGAGGTCGCGGTGTACGACGCCTTGGCTATGCGCGTGCTCCAGCGCCGAGGCCGTCTGCCACAACGTGTCGGCCGTCTCGCGAAAACTCAGACGGCGGCTGGTCAGCATGTCGGCCAGCGTCACGCCGTCCACGAACTCGCTCACGATGTAGGGCACCGCATCGCCCTGGCCGACTTCGTACACCGGCACAATACCGGGATGCTGCAACCGTGCCGCGTTGCGACCCTCGCGCACGAAGCGATCTTCGTCTTCCCGCGTGGCCAGCCGTCCGCTGCGGGGCACCTTCACGGCTACGATTCGGTCGAGCTGCGTATCGCGGGCTCGGTACACCGTGCCAAAGCTGCCACGGCCTACCGCCTCCAGCAATTGGAACCGGCCCAGCTTAGGCAAACGTTGCGGGGACCAGGTCTGCGTACCGGCCGCCTCCAGCCGAAACAGACTGCCGCAAGCGGGGCAGAGCAACTCTTCGCGGCCGTCGTGAATCAGCTCAATGGGGTTGCGGCAGTGCGGGCAGTTCATCCGCAGCGCCAGGCGCACGGGCGGGTCGGCCTGCGGCAGCCGCTCCAGCAGCTCCTCGCGATATTGCGGGAAGCGCTCCAGGTATTCGTCCAGCGAGATCGCGCGTCCCGTGCGTCCGCGCAGCGAGCATTCGCGCAGCACGAGGTCGAGAACCGTCCCGGACTGCGGCTGCAACTCGGGGAAGCGCTCCAGATACTGCTCCACGCGGGCGTCTTCCCGCGCTTTAAGCCGGAACTCCATGTCGGCATGGATCAGCTCCGGCAACACTGCTGCTCGCAACGCGGGCTCGGCCGGCAAGAAATCCTCGATGGCTGGCCGTTGGCCTTGTGCCCAGGCGTCCTCGAACCGGGCGGCGGCCTCTTCAAGTTGGGCCACGACCGTCGAATCAGCGAGGGAATCCGGATTGGAATCTGGCAGCGGCATACACGCGATCGTAGTCGACCCGAAGCTGTAAGTCGACGCGCGGCGCAGATCGGTCCTCGTGCAGTCTTCTGCGCCTAATACGCCGAGTGTCGAGGGAAAGTCTGGCCTCGCTACTGGACTCCACCGGGAAGATGCCGGCGCGCGGCTCCACCGCGCGCGACCTCGCCGCCCTCTGCCGCTGGATCGATTCGCTTCCCGCTCCGGGGATCTACTTGCGTCCGTAATCTGCCGGCACCTCTCCCCAGGCTTCGGTATTCCACTTCAGTACTTCGTTGCGGTATTCGTGGCTGTTGAGCCAAGCCAGCGCTCGCTGCACCAGGTTGTTGATCTCTTCGCTCGTTTGGCCTTTGGCCATCGATTTGGATGCGACCTTTCGCTTGCGAACCCAAGCCATCGCGGTCAGGCTGTCGCTGTAAATGGGGCAGGTATTGGACAGCTTCGACAACCAGGCCAAGGCGTGGACGATGGCCAGGAATTCACCGATGTTGTTCGTCGCCCGCGGAAAGGGGCCCTGCTCGAATACGAGGGAGCGGTCGTGCAGCCAAACGCCGCGGTACTCCATCGCCTTGGTGTCCGCGTTCCACGCAGCGTCTACGCACAGGCTGTTCTCGACGGGACCGCCGATGGCCTCCTGCTCTTCCGGCGTCAGCGCGCTGACGAACTTGCCCGTTCCCCAATACGCACCGGGGCCGTCCGCGAATGCCCGTTCCGCGGCGTCGCGGGTCGGGAAGGCCTTGTACTTGGCGTTCGAAAAGCCCTTGATGGCTGATTCGCACTCCGGCCACGTCGCATACACGCCCGTCGCCATGCCTTCCCAAACAACGTAGAACTTCTTCTTCGGGGACGCCATGTGTCGAGTTTGCGTCGGGTTGCGGATTCTATTCGCGCACGCGACGAAACCGTGATCGTTTTCGTAGTGTGAATGCCACGCTTCCTCATCCCCGTCGAAGTGATCTCAGGCCGGCGCGTATCGATCGACGGGGACTTCCAGGGTTCGCCGCGTCGGGATCGTACCACGCCCAATCTCGGTAACCCGACGGAGAATGGAGGCATCGAAATAGCGCGCGCCGCATTTGTCGCACACGCCGATGGGGACATCCTCCAGGATGACAAATGTCTCCTTATGCCGAAGCGCCTCGCGATCGACTCGTCGCTCACGCACAGTCCCTTCGCAGTGTTCACAAGTAAAACCGTACATGCGGCATGGCCTCATTTGATTTCATAAACGGTAAGGATCAAGAGTTGATCGTGTTCGACAAAACGAACCACTACGCCGACGGGCGTTTCTTGGTCGGTGGCATAGCCAATCACCACATAGCGAGTGCCCCGCGGGTCCCTGGTCAAGACTTCATCGATCTCGCCTGTGAGAATCGCGGACTCGACATCGAGGTTGTCCTCCGCCGCTTCATCGTAGGCGAGTTCCGTCAACGAGTATCGATGATCGAGAACTGCGTTCCGAATGCGTTCGAGTTCGCGACTGGCCATAGCCGCCCATCTATATACTGCAAGGGTATTCCCTCAACCGCACCACTACCAGTAGTACCAGTAGTGCCAGTAGGTCGAAAGTGGTTAACGTCGCCGGCTGCATCCAGTAACATGGCGTGCGACACTCCGACCACCGACGAGGAATGCCACTGTATGAAACGCGCATCATTTTGTCTTGCCTCCGCCTTGGCACTGGCCACGCTGGCGGCCACGACGCTGCTCACTCATGGCCAGACCGTGCCGCGGGCCGCGGATCCCGAGTTGGAGCACCTCGATCAGCGGATGCGAACTTTCTTGGAGCGGCTCAGCTTCGACGATGTCAGCAAGGCCTACCGCGATCTACTGCAGGGCGGTCCCTTGGCCAAAGAGGCCGAAGGCATTTCGTCGCTGGAGCAGAAGACACGCGCCATCCAGGAGCGCCACGGCGCGTTTCGTTTTGCGGAGCAGATTGCCGCTCGGCGCACGGGCAAGGACGTCGTCACGCTGAAGTATCTGTATCACTGCGATACTTCGCCCGTTGCCTGGCACGTCACCTTCTATCGCGTCTATAAGCGCAACGAGACCCCGCGCGACACCGAAGGCTGGCACCTCATCTCGCTGCGCTTCGACACCAACCTGGAAGCACTGTCGCCGTGAGCGTTTCACTTGGAAGGGCCGGCAAAGGCGTGCCGCCAGCGCCGCCGGGTCAAATAGGCTGCGAGGGCCATCGGGAGAGCCAGCCAGGGAATCAGGGCGATCGCCACGATCAACAGATCCTGGAGCGCCGTGGTGAGCAGCGTGGTGGAATTGGCGAGTGACCGCCAGGCGCGCGTGCCGAAGGTGGCCGCTTCTTCGGGAAAGTAATTCTGCACCTCCTGGGCGCGGAGCACGACCGTGGCCAACGCCACGCGATCGTCGAGCAAGCGTTGTCTCCCTTCGGCCTGTTCGATCTCGCCGCGGACGCGCATGAGCTCCCGCTCTACGGCCAACACATCGGTCAGGCTGCCGGTGGCATCCTTCAGCAGATCCAGCAAACGCGTCTCTTCCTGGCGTTTGTTGCGGAGCCGCGCTTGAAGATCCGCATACTCTTCGCTGATGTCCTGCGCATCGGCCCGCACGCGCGTGACCTCGCCCAATGTTCTTATTTCCTCCAAGAACTCCGCATAACGGGCCGCGGGCACGCGTATCGTCCATTGCCCGAACCGCGGGTCGCGCGCCGTGCCTCGATAGTCGCTCTTGGAGACGAAGGCCTCGTGCTGCCTGGCCAGAGCATCCAACCGAGCCGGCAGCGCGGAGAAATCTGCGATCTCGAGATCGACCTCGGCCGCATAAATGATCTTCCGCCCCACCGTCCCGCCGCCTGGCTCTGGACCCGCCGTTGTCACCTCGGCGTTCTCTCTACCCTCCGGCTGCATAACGCCGCCGCAACCCGGGACCATGGCCCACCCGACGACAAACATCATTAGCAGCCGCGT
>JBGTDH010000549.1:0-1860 GCA_041748435.1 Pirellulales bacterium | reverse complement strand
GGGCACACTTTTCGATCAAACTCCCGATTGGCCTAAACGGCGTTTCGGAACTCTCCTGCCTCTTCAACGCAAATTGGATTCCACGAACAGGCTCCCGCCATCTGCTGGCGAGGCTTCTCCGTCAGAACCATATACGCTGTCTGCTCTTATAGACTACGTCGGATAGCTGGGGCAAGAAAGATTGGGCGACTTATAAAGACAAGGAGAGGAAAAACGCCGCAACGCCTGTCAAGCTGGCAGGCAGTTCGATCTTGGCAATTATCCCTCGCTTGCAAGCGAGGGATAATTCGGCATGCAAATCTCAAAGTGTGGTGCCCGACCGATGTTGCCTTCGAGGCGGCTTCGGCGGTAAGCTACGCCCTGGTAAGATAGGCCGATTGTTTGGTCCGCCGGATGGAAGGAGTCGCCCGTGTACGTTGCCGCTTCGACGGAGTGTTTTCCTAATCTCTCGCTGACGCAAGCTTTAGAGCGATTAGTCGATCTAGAGTATTCGCGCGTGGAGATCTCCATTCGCGAGGATGGTCCCCAGTTGAGACCGTCCCAGGTGTTGGGCGATCTCGAAGCCGCGATTCTGGCGTGTCGTGAAACGCAGCGACTCACGCCCGTCGCCTATACCTTCGACGCGTCCGAAGGGCCGCATTACTACGATCAGTTCACGGCCTGCTGCAAACTGGCCAAGGCGACCAAAGTCGTCTCGCTCACAGTCCGCTCCGGCGAACTCGGCACGCCCTTCAATGCAGAGGTCGAGCGGCTGCGGGAACTCGTGCGCATCGGCACCTTGGCGGGCGTGCTCGTGAGCATCAAGACCGAGATGAGGCACATGAGCCAGGACCCGGCCACGGCCGTGGTCCTGTGCGATAACGTCAAAGGCCTCGGCCTGACGCTCGATCCCAGCCACTTTGTGACGGGACCGCACGCCGATGGCCCTTACGAGCAAGTCATGAAGCACGTTAATCACGTGCAACTGCGAGACTCCACCAAGACGCAACTGCAGGTGCGCATTGGCCAGGGCTTGATCGAGTATGGCAAACTGGTGACGCAGTTGGCCAAAGTCGGCTATCAACGGGCGCTGTGTGTGCAGTTCGCCGATCTGCCCGATTCCGGCGTCGATCACTACGCGGAGATGCGCAAGATGCGGCTGCTGCTGGAGAGCTTGCTGGATTGACGTTGTGCCAGCGCCTCAGCGCGGTGGGCGTTCCGAGTCGGTCGCGCCAATGTGGGCCGGTCTCTCCGAGACCGGCAGCGGGTTTCGGAGAAGCCCGCTTACATTATTCCAGCGTCGTCTTGCTCAGCGCGTTGGGAGTTTCGCGGACGTAGCGGGGTACGCCGTAGCCGGGCAGCCGGCCGCGCAGGGCATGGATGATCTCACGCCCCACGGCCTCCGGCACCTCGAAGTGCGCCGCCCCCGCCACGCGATCGAGCTGGTGCAGGTAGTAGGGCATCACGCTTAAATCGATGAGCAGTTGACTCAGACGAGACAAGGTCTCCGCATCGTCGTTCACGCCGCGTAAGAGCACCGATTGGTTGAGCACCACCACCCCGGATCGAATCAACCGCCCGAGTGCAGCCTCCACAGACGCATCGATCTCGGCGGGATGGTTGGCATGCACCACCACAATCGGTGTGAGGCGTGTACCGCACAGCCAGGCGAGCAATTCGTCGCAGACGCGCTCGGGAATGACAATCGGCAGCCGTGTGTGGATGCGAAGGCGAGCAAGATGGGGAATCTCGGAAAGTCGTCGTGCGAGCGAGCCGAGAACGTCATCGACCAACGTCAGCGGATCGCCGCCGCTGAGGATGACTTCGTGAATGCTGGAATCTTCGCGGATGCAATCGATGGCCTCTTGCCAGCCGGCCAGG
>JBGTDH010000548.1:0-3456 GCA_041748435.1 Pirellulales bacterium | reverse complement strand
GCTTTGCCCCGTTATATTTCGTATGCAAATATAATGCAAGCAAATTGTTCGCGCATTTTCTATTCTCGCCCCTTTTGTCCCGCGGCCGGCCCACGGCCCGGGCGCACCGGAGCCTCCCCGTGACCGACATGCCACGTTTGGATGACGCGATTGTGACCGCCTTGCGCCGGATTATCCGGGCCATTGATCTACACTCGCGGGACCTGCTGCAGAACTTCGGCCTGACGGCGCCGCAACTCATGACGCTCCAGGAGCTTTCCCGGCTAGGAGCGGTTCCGGTGGGCGCGGTTTCCTCCGCGGTGCATGTCAGCCCGGCCACGATGACCGGCATTCTCGACCGTTTGGACCAACAGGGCCTGGTGTTGCGCACGCGCGACGGCATCGACCGGCGGAGCGTAACCATCAGCCTCACGGCCGAAGGCGCCAAATTGCTGAAGAAGGCGCCGCACCTGTTGCAGGAAGATTTCCGCGAGAAGCTGGGCACGCTCAAGCCGTCCGAGCAGACCAACATGCTGCAGGTGCTGCAGCAAATGGGCGAGATGATGGGGGCTTCGAAACTCTCCGCAGCCCCCATCCTGATCTCGGGGGCAGACTCTTTGGCCGGTAGAGACAAGCCAAAGCCAAAGCGGACGATGAGCGCAAAGATGAGCGCAAAAGAGAGAAACAGAAGGACCGGAAGGGGCGCTAGCGACTCTTAGTGCAATTCAGGCACTCGCTTCCGCCTGCGCATCGGCTTGACAATGTGAGGCGGGGGCCGGTATGTTTCGTTAAGTTGTGTGCTTGGAACGGTTTTCGAGCGAACGGCGGGCGAATGGTTGGCTCGTACGGTCGCTAGTGTTGTTTCCAAGGCACGCCGGAGACGCTCATGGCTGGAGTTATCCTCGAACACGTTTCGAGGACTTATCCCGGTCCGGTGGCGGCTCTGGACGGGGTCGATCTGGAGATTCGCGATCGAGAGTTGTTGGTGCTGGTCGGTCCCAGCGGCAGCGGGAAATCGACGTTGTTGCGGCTGGTGGCGGGCCTGGAGCAGCCAACGCAGGGCGACATTCGCATCGGGGGCCGCAACATGCGAGGTGTGCCGCCTCGCGATCGCGATGTGGCGCTGGTGTTTCAGAGCTATGCTTTGTATCCGCACCTGGACGTGGCGCGGAACTTGGCAATGCCCCTGGATCTGCGTAACGGGACGAATTGGTGGCAGCCGTGGCTGAGGCACGGTCGCTGGAAAAAACAACGTGCGGAGACCGACTTATGCGTGTTGGAAACGGCGCGGAGGTTGGGGATCGCAGGGTTGTTGCACCGCAGGCCGGCCGAGTTATCCGGCGGTCAGCGGCAAAGAGTGGCATTAGGGCGGGCGTTGTTAAGGCGGCCCGCCGTGTATTTGTTGGATGAACCGTTATCGAATGTGGAAGCCCGGTTAAGGGCAACCTTGCGGGAAGAACTGAGACAGCTACAACGGGAACTTAAGGCCACGATGGTTTATGTAACCCACGATCAAGAGGAAGCCTTGACGCTGGGGGATCGGGTGGCGGTATTGAGCGACGGCCGGCTGCAGCAAGTAGGTCCGGCCGAAGAATTGGTCGATGGGCCGCGCAATCGAGTTGTCGCGGGCTTGATGGGAGTGCCGGAGAGGAATTTTGTCACCGGAAGATTGGAAGCCGGCGAGGGACGGGCACGATTCGTTGCCGGCAGTTGGTCGGTTCCGCTCGACAAAATGGTAGCATCGCGGGTACAAAGATACTTTGCGCAGTCCGTAGTGTTGGGAGTGCGTGCCGAGGGAGTGATCGTGGCTCCGCGGGGCGACGCGACCGGTGGAGTGCCGGCACGCGTGACGGAGAGCCACCCGCTGGTTGGAACGACGGTGGTGCGTGTGGAGTGTGACGCGGGCGCGGCGGATGAAGTGACCGAAGTGTTGCTGGTGTCCCGCACATCAGCGCGGGCTCGGATGGCAGCCGGAGACTTGGTATCGATGCATCTGGACATGCGGCAGGCGAATGTTTTTGATCCCCGAACGGGCGAAAACATCGACTGGCCGCGGGTGGTCGAGGGCAACTAGCACAACGTCCCCGCGATTGCTGCCATCGGGCAATCGTGAGCGGGGAGTGGTTGGTTCCCTTTTTTTATTTGGACAAGGCGAGTAACTCGGATGAACCTGGCCGAACTGCTGCGAAACGTCGACGCGATCCATCGCGATAAGAACATCGACAAGGAGATCGTCTTCGACGGCATTGAGGCGGCGATCATCACCGCGGCCAAGAGACGCTTCGGCGAAGAAGAAGAAATCGTTGTCACGATCGACCGCACCAACGGCACGGTCACCGGCACGCACAACGGAGAGCCGTTCGATCCCGAGGAGACGTTCGGACGCATCGGAGCGCAAACCGCCAAGCAAGTCATCATCCAGAAGATTCGCGAGGCCGAGCGGGACGCTCTGTACGACGAATACGATCGTGAGATCGGTCAACTGGTGACTGGCATCGTGCAGCGGTACGAAGGGGGCGCGGCCACGGTCTCGCTGAACAATTCGGAAGCCATTCTGCCGCGCAGCGAACAGATTCCCGGAGAGACGCACCACGCCAACGAACGCGTGCGGGCCACGGTGTTCGAGGTGAAGAAGATCGGCAGCCGGGTGAAGATCATTCTCAGCCGCACGCGGCCGGACCTGGTGCGGCGGCTGTTCGAGCAGGAGATTCCCGAGATCGCCGACGGCGTGATTCAGATTCGCGCCATCGCCCGCGAGCCGGGGTATCGCAGCAAAGTGGCGGTGAGCAGTTCGGACCAGAGGGTCGATAGCGTAGGCGCCTGCGTGGGGGTCCGCGGCAACCGGATCAAGAATATCGTCGATGAGCTGGCCGGCGAACGGATTGACATCGTCCGCTGGAACGACGACATGCAGGTGCTGATTCCCAACGCCCTCCAGCCGGCCGAAGTGGAAGAGGTGATTCTGTGCCAGATGCTGGGCCGCGCGATCGTGCTGGTGCGTGAAGATCAGCTCTCGCTGGCCATCGGACGTCGCGGGCAGAACGTGCGGCTGGGAAGCAAGCTGTGCGGCTGGGATATCGAGATCATGACGCGCGAAGAGCTGGACGAAGCCATCGAGCGTGCCGTCACCGGCTTTGCCGGGCTGGAGGGCGTCGAGGCTTCGTTGGCCGAAAAGCTGGTGGGAGAGGGCTTTTTGACCTACGATGATCTGTCGATTATCGAGCCGGACGACCTGATGGAAATGGGTGAGCTGACGCTGGAGCAGGTCGACAAGATTGTCGCGCAGGCAGAGGTGAAGGCGGAAGAAGCGGAGCACGCTGCGGCGGAGCAGCGGCGGAAGCAACGCGAGCAGGATCGTATTGCCGCGGCCACGGCCGCCGCCGAGGCGATCGAAGGACCCGCGGCTGCGGATGCCGCCGTGGGAGTCGCCGAGGTTGGCAGTGTCGACGGGGCTGCCGAGGTCGGCAGTGTCGACGG
>JBGTDH010000547.1:0-3906 GCA_041748435.1 Pirellulales bacterium | reverse complement strand
GCCGCGTGTTGCTCGGCCAGCCAAGTCGCGGCGGAGGCGATGTCCGCAGTCTGGACGAGCGAGATCCCGGGCTGTTTCGCCAGACCTGCGAGGCAGGGAGCGCATTCCGCCGGCCCCGCCCCCGTAACCAGCACCTGCGTTGTGCGGCCGCTATGCATGCGGCTTAGTTTAGCAGGTTCTCGCCTTGCGCGGCCTGGCGTCGGGCAAGCGCCTGTAGCGCCGCATGCATCTCGACCACAAGCTGATGCCCGGGCTTCTTGCCGACGACGCGATTCAAGGGAGCGCCCCATGGCGAGAGGAACTGCACCGTGGGATATCCCCGCACCTGGAACTGGCGGCACACGTCCGGCTCGCGATCGGCATCGATCAGAACGCAGACGAACCGTTCGGAGAGGCTCACCACTTGCTCCTGCACAAACGCCTCCTCCGCCATCTGATGGCAATACTCGCACCAGGAGGCCGTGAAGAACAGCAGCATCGGCTTGCCTTCCCGCGCGGCCTGCTCGTAGCCCTGCCCGTAGCCCTCCACAAACGGGATCTTCCCTCGCGACACCTTGGGCACGCGTGCTGGCGGATCGGAGACGACGGATTTTTCCGCGGGCTGGTCCGGGCCGGCAGCTTCCTCACAGCCAATCAAGGCGGCCAGCAGCGACGCGAGGACAGCAACACGAACGATGGTTCCCTGCATGCAATTTCCCTGGGGCTCAGACGGCGCGGCGAGGCGTAGACAGAGTGTATCGCGAAGTGATTCGCCGCGTGGAACTCTTGGTAACACGATTCGACGGATCGGAAAAGACCGTCGCGCGACCACCAGCAACGCTATCGCTGCAAGTGCCCTCCGCGTGCTAACGTGTGCGGCATTCCCCTGTTATCGTCGGGCTATCGTGCGCGCTTGAAGGATTGCCGGCCGTGCATTACCCTGAACCATTATGAGCACGGCAGAAAAACGTGAACCAATCTCGGTGGAAGACTATCTGGAGGGTGAGTTGGTCTCGCGCGTCAAGCACGAGTATCTCGGAGGTGTCGTTCATGCGATGGCCGGCGCGCGAATCAACCACGATTTGATTGCGGGCAATCTCTTTGCGATGCTGCACTCGCGGTTGCGAGGTTATCGCTGCCGACCCCATACCTCGGACATGAAGGTTCGAGTGCGCCTGCCGACGCAGGTGCGGTTTTATTACCCGGATGCGTCGGTTGTGTGCGACTCCAACCCGCCGGGCGATTCTTTTCAGGATCAACCGGTGATCCTGGCGGAGGTGCTTTCACGAAGCACGCGCCGCATCGACATGGGCGAGAAGCTGGACTCGTACCGCACGATCCCCTCACTCTCCGTCTACATGCTACTCGAGCAGGAGAGCGCCACGGTTGTCGCGTATCGCCGGACGGACCAAGGCTTCATGCGGGAGATCTATCACGGATTGGAAACGATCATCCCGTTGCCGGAGATCGAGACGGAACTGCCGCTAGCGGAACTCTATGAAGGCGTGATTTTCACGCCCGAGCCGGAACCCGAGGAATAGCGGGACCGAGATTCGGCGCCTCATGCCAGCAGCTTCTGCACGATGTTGCCATGCACGTCGGTCAGGCGAAAATCGCGGCCTTGGAATCGCGTGGTGAGCTTCAGGTGATTCAGGCCCAGCAGGTGCAGGATCGTGGCTTGCAGGTCGTGGACATGCACGCGGTCTTCGGTCACGTAGAAACCCAGATCATCGGTCTGGCCGATGGTCTGCCCCGCCTTGATGCCGCCACCGGCCAGCCACATGGCGTAGCCGTCGATGTGATGATCGCGGCCGATCAGGTCGCGCGGCTCTCCCATCGGCGTGCGGCCGAACTCGCCTCCCCACACAACCAGCGTCTGATCCAACAGGCCGCGAGCTTTGAGATCCTTCACCAGCGCGGCGGCCGGCTGATCGGTCTCCTTACAACGGGCATCGAGCGGCTCGCCCAGGTGGGTATCGTTGTTGCCGTGATGGTCCCAATCGGTGTGATAGAGCTGCACGAACCGCACCCCACGCTCCACCAGGCGGCGGGCCAGCAGGCAGTTGTTGGCGAAGCTGCTCTTGCCCGCCTCGGCGCCGTAGGAGGTCAGCGTGGCGGCGCTCTCGTCGGAGAGGTCCATCAGCTCCGGGGCACTAGTCTGCATGCGATACGCCATCTCGTACTGGGCGATGCGGGTGGAAATCTCCGGATCGCCCACCGCGTCCAGATGCTGTTGATTCAAGTCCTTCACCGCGGCGAAAAACTCTCCCTGCCGCTGGCCGGACAGTCCCGCGGGGCCGCTAAGATTCAGAATTGGCTCGGGTCCGGAGAGAAACGGCACGCCTTGATAGGCCGTGGGTAAGAAGCCGCTGCCCCACAGAGGCGATCCGCCGCGCGGACCGCGCGGACCCGATTGCAGCACCACAAAGCCGGGCAGATCCTGGCTCTCGCTGCCGATGCCATAGGTGACCCAACTGCCCATGCTGGGGCGGCCCATGAACTGCGGCGAGCCGGTATTCACAAACAGCTTGGCCGGCCCGTGATTGAACACGTCGGTCACCATGCTGCGGACGATGCACACGTCGTCGGCAATCGTCGACAGGTGCGGCAAGCATTCGCTGATCTGGGCCTTTGCCTGCCCGTGGAATTCAAACTTGCGGCGCGAGCCGAGCAGCTTGGCGTCTCCCTTGATGAAGGCGAACCGCTTGTTCTCGGTGTAAGACGGCGGCACAATCTGGCCATCCATCTCTTTGAGCTTCGGCTTGTCTTCGAACAGCTCGAGCTGGCTGGGTCCGCCCGCCATGAACAAGAAAATCACGCTCTTGGCCTTGGCGGCGTAATGCGGCTTTCGCGCCGCCAGCGGATTCCGGCTCCCCTCCTCGACCGGCTTGGCATCGGCGCCGCCGCCCATCAGCGAAGACAGCGCAATAGAGCCGAGCCCCACACCGCAACGGGCAAAGAAATGACGGCGTGTCTGCTCGAGCAGATGTTGATCGTGCGGTAGCATGGCAGTCTTCGATTCTGTTAATTACTCACGCGTCACAAACTCATCCAGATTCAGCAGCACGCGGGCCACGCTGGTCCAGGCGGCGGCGGTGGCAACATCCCTCTCGGCGGGTCGATCCTTCGGCGCTACGTCCTTCGCACTCTTGGCATCGGCGGCAAACGAGGTCCGTTGAGTGTTATAAAACTCCAACAATCGTTGCTGCTCGTTCGCCGTCGGCTCGCGCGTGAAACACAAACGGAAGGCCAGCCCGAGACGAGCGGTGTCGTCGGCCGAACCTTCGCGCAGCACGCGGGCAGCCAGGCCCTGGGCAATCTCGAAGAACGAGCGATCGTTCGCCAAGGTCAATGCTTGCAGCGGCGTGTTGGCGTGCATGCGGCGCGTGCAGGTGACGTTTCCGCCGGGCGCGTCAAACGTCATCAGGAATGGATCGGGACTCGAGCGCCAGAAATAGGTGTACATCCCGCGGCGGTAACGATCCTCCCCTTGGCTGTCGGTCCATTTCTTGTCTTGCTGCGTGAAGCGATAGATGCCGGCGGGCTGTGGCGGGAAGACACTGGGGCCGCCCACCTTCTCCGAGAGCAGCCCACTGGCCGCCAGGGCCGAGTCGCGCAGAGTCTCCGCCTCCAACCGCGGACGCGTTTGCCGGGCCAGCAGCCGATTGCGCGGATCGGCTGTATCCAGATCGGTGCGGGTTTTTGACGATTGCCGATACGTGGCCGAGGTTACGATCAGCCGATGCATGGCCTTCAGACTCCACTTCTGACGCACAAACTCGCTCGCCAGCCAATCGAGCAACTCCGGATGCGTGGGAGGCGTGCCTTGCGTGCCGAAATCGTTCTCCGTCTCCACCAGACCCTGGGCGAAGTACTTCTGCCATACGCGGTTCATCGTAACGCGCGGCGTGAGCGGGTTGGCCGGAT
>JBGTDH010000546.1:0-3197 GCA_041748435.1 Pirellulales bacterium | reverse complement strand
TCTGCGTGCCCGTCCAATGTCCGCGGGCCGGATGGACCACCATGCCGGGCGGCTTGTTGATCGCCGCCAGGTGCTCGTCTTCGTACAGAATACTCAGCGGGATTTCTTCCGGCTGCGGCGCCTCGCGCGGCAGCGGGGGCAGCCAGATGCTCACAACATCTCCCGCCCGCAGCTTGAGGCTGGCCTTCCCGCCGCGGTCTCCTATCCTCACACCAGCCGCGTTGATCACTCGGCGCAAATGCGTGCGGCTGTGGGACGTGAACTGAAGAGCCAGGTACGCATCCAAGCGCAGGCCAGCATGGGCATCGGAGACAATCAACTCGATCGGTTCCGCAGAGAGTTCGCGCGCAGACATGCGATGGATCAAGGAGCCGAGGGCTCTTTGTCCGGTGGGACCCGAGTCGCGGTAGAGACGGGATCGGACGATCCGCTCTCGCCGACGGGATTCTGGCTGGTCTTGTTGACGTCGTCCGCCGGCGGCGCTGGCGTGGTGGGCAAATTCAGATTCAGCGTGTCCAGTGGCTCGCTCAGATCGAAATCCGGACGCGCGCCCGGCGTACCGAGTGAATTAGTCCCCGTGCCCTTGGGTTCGTTGTTGGCAAACCAATCGTAGAAATCTTTGGTCGACGGCTGGTTCAGATCATTGAAGCGCTCTTCGGCAGTCCGCGCGAACGCTCCGTTGGGCCAATCCTTTAGGAGCCGCTGGTACTCCTGCCGCGCCGGATCCAACTTCACCTGCGATTCATACACGCGGGCCAGTCCCAGGGTTGCCCGTTCCATCAGCAAAGGATCAGAGCCGCTTTGCTGCACGGCCTGATAGTGCTTCTCGGCTTGCGCGAGTTTTTCATTTGCTTCGGTGCGATTCTGAAATAGCTTCTCGATCCCCTCGTTCAGCGCCTGGTCTGCCAGAAACAGTTGGCTCCAGCGGGCCGCCGTGGAATCCGGGTACTGCTCGATCAGCTTCGCCAGCTCGGCGTTGTTTTCCGGCGTGTTGGAAGTACTCGCTTGCAGGTACAGGTTCCAGGAATCGATCACGTTTTCTTGCGATCGCACGGAGAGGTACTTAACCACTCCAAACACCACCACGGCGGCCAGCGCCGCACCCACGGCAATCTGCGTGTAAGGCTTGACCGTATCGACGGTTTGGGCCAGCGCATCGGCTAGCGTGTTGGTCTGCAACTCATGGCGACGCTCCGTCTTCATCCGGTGCCTTCCTGAAACAAGTGCGCAAGCCGTGCGCAAGGATTGACAGTTAACCAGCTTGCCGAAGTATACGGAAACCCGCAAAATGCCGTCAAGCCCGGCGAGACCGGTGCTCCCGACGGTATCAGTCCAGCTTGATCTCGACAGCCTGCCCGTCTTCCGTCAATTCCACTTCCAGCGGCGAGGTTGCCAGCGTGCCGTACTTCTCGATAATGTCCTGCTGATCTTGCGAGAGCTTCTGTTTGCCGGATTCATCAAAGGGCGTTTCCGGGCTGTTCTCAAAGCCGACAAAGATCTTGTGCTTGCCCAACCGCGCCCCTTCGTAGTGCTTGTTGTAGTGGAGCTTGAATCTGCCCTCCGCATCCGCTTGGCCCCAACTTGGGCGCGCGTCGACGGGGTGGAAACGAAGGATGATCTTGGGCACCGGCTGACCCCCGCGGGTTACACGACCATCAATCTGCACCAGCTCGGGCGCATCGGAGCATCCACAGAGCACCGCAAGACCGGCCAGAGCCAAAAACCTGGCGAATCGCATAAAGTAATGCTCCAAGTTAGTAGTTCTGGGACGTTTGTGTCGACTCGCCACCTTTTCGGGTGCCCATCGCAAAGAAAACATTCGGGCTGATATGATCGCTGACCCAGCGCAGGTGCCCATCGACAAACGTGGACTGGACACTATTGGGATGATCGCTATGGGCGCCGCGTGCATTGAACGCGGTTGCAATTAACTTGGGATCCTCATTCGGGACATATGCAGTACTGACATACCCCTGCGACACGTGATGCACCCAGAAGAACTGGTTCGAGCCCTGATCGTAGTTGATCCAACTGTGATTGCCGAAGTGCGCCTGTTCGATGAAGTACAACGTGTTGCTGGTGCCATCCAGGGCATCTCTCGTCAAGATTTTACTTGCCAGGAAATGCAGCCTGATGGCAGACAACCTCGACTATGAGCTCCTTGATTTTGGCCGCGGCCGCAAGCTGGAGCGGTTTGCCCACGTGCTGCTGGATCGTCCCTCCCCGGCCGCCGACGGCTCGGAACAGGCTGCTCCCGAATTGTGGGCTGCCGCGCACGCCCGGTTTCTGCGAACCACGGCCGACCGCGGAGTATGGCAGCTTTTGAAGCCCCGTACTCCGTACCCAGTACCCAGTACTGAGTGCTCAGTACTGAGTACTCCGTATTCAGTACTCAGTACTCTGCCCGCCGACACCTGGCAATTGCGGGCCCACGATCTGACGCTGGAGCTCAAGCGAACGAGCTTCGGCCACGTGGGTTTGTTTCCGGAGCAAGCCGAGAATTGGCAGTGGGTCTCGCGGCATGTGCGTGCAGCATCCCAACCCGTGGAGGTGCTGAATCTGTTCGCGTACACCGGGGCCAGCACGCTGGCAGCCGCGGCGGCCGGGGCGAAGGTGGTGCATGTCGATTCTGCACGCGCCAGTGTGGCCTGGGCTCGGCGCAACGCCGGCTTGAGCGGTTTGGCGGAGCGGCCGATTCGCTGGATTGTCGAAGATGCCCGCGCGTTCGTGCAACGGGAGATTAAGCGCAAACGACGTTACGAAGGACTCATTCTCGATCCACCCGGTTATGGGCATGGTCCGCGTGGTCAGGCGTGGAAACTGGAATCGCATCTGGCAGAGCTGCTCCGCGATTGCGGCCAGCTTCTATCGTCCAACGCGGCCTTTGTGCTGCTCACCTGTCACTCGCCCGGCATTGGTCCCAGCGAGCTGCGAGATCTGCTCACGGGCGGCCTGCCCGCCCCCGCCACAGTCTCCGCGGGAGAGCTGATCCTTACCACACGCGACGGCCGCCAGCTTCCCAGCGGCGTATTCGCCCGCTGGCATCGGTGAGGTCATTTTTTTGCCTCTTCAGAAGAATCTGTGGGTGGAATTGGGCTCCGGAAGGGCTCCGAGGTTGTGGTAGAGGGCCGTTTCGTAGGCTTCTTGCGTGCGGAAGCCATACGATTTTCTGGTGATCAGTTTTAGCTTGTTGTTAA
>JBGTDH010000545.1:0-6970 GCA_041748435.1 Pirellulales bacterium | reverse complement strand
CGATCCGCTGGCACGTTGACGCTTGCCGTCACGGCACGCTTCCAGCATCCGGGTCTCCTGCCGCGCTCGATTACGCCGGCAAGCTGATTCTTTACGCCGATCGTGCCTGTGTCGTCAGCGCGCGGCAAGCCCAGGAGGCGCGCGCCGCGTGGTCTGGGCAGGACTGGCCCCCGATCGCGGACGCTCCGCCCGAGGGAACACGCATCGAACCAAGCAGCCCTGTGATGACACTCCTGGCGCGGGGCGCGACGCATTCCGACGTACAGCAGCAATTGCACACAGCCGCGGATCGTTGGCGGCACTGGCTCCAGCAGTAATCGATCTTATTCAAGTCCCTACGGCATCGATCTCCACCGCCTGACCGGCGGCGGCGCTGCGAGCCACAGCCTCGGTGAACTGCATGTAGCGCACGCCGGCGGCAAAGTCGGTGAATCCTACCCTTTGCTCGCCACGGATTGCGGCAATGAACTCTTGCTCCACGCGCCAGCCATACGCTTCCTCGGGCAGTGCCGGAATCTCTTCCAGTTGTGTATCGCCTCGCCGCGCGCCCCACAGGCGATCTTGGGGCGCAAGTTCGTAACGCAGTGTGCCTTCGCTGCCGTAGAGATGAATTTGGCTCCCGGGGCCATGCCTCGTGACGCCGCTTACGTGATACATGCCGCGCGCTCCGCCCTCCAGCACGGTCAGCACTTGCACGCTGTCCGGCGTGCCCACGCGCATGGCCATGCCCGTGGCGGGATCGGGACGATGCGAAGTGAAGGCATGCACTTGAGCCTGCACGAGAACAGGATCGGGAACCCAGCGCGTGAGGGTCTCGTGAACGATGCCCAGCGTGAGCATGTTCAGGCCCGAGAGCTCGGCCACCTGTCGCCAGGCCAGTGAGGTGTGTGCATCGGCCAACAGATCGTTCGTGGCAAGCACGACGACTTCTCGCAGCTCGCCCAGGTAGTCTTCCGCCAGCAACCGCTTCATCACGCGATCGGCGCGAAGCCCAAGCGGACTCGGCACTAACTGGCACACCAGATCCGGATGCTGCTGACTGGCGGCCAGCATCTCGCGGGCCTCGGCCGCATTCATGGCCATGCGGGCTTCGCACAGCACGTGCTTGCCCGCCGCCAGCGCGGCCAGCGTAATGGGCTTGTGCAGGTAGGGCCACGTGCCGATCAGCACGGCGTCGATCTGGGGATCTTCGATCAAATCGGACCAACGATCGTACGTCTGGGGAATTCCGAACTCGGCGGCTGCTTGCCGTGTGGATTCCTGCCGCCGATTGGCGACCGCTGCGATCTCTACGCGGTGGCAATTCCGCAGTCCCGGCACATGCCGCGCACGGCAATTGCCTCCTAACCCGATGATGCCGACTCGGAGGAGATTGTTTGGCATGGCGCGCTGCAAACTTGATATCTACTCTTACCGCACCGTCACAAACTCATGATGGTTCAACAGCACGTGAACCAAGTTTTCGCGGCTGCGCAGCGCGGGATCAACTGAGGGCCTGGCGCCGTCGGCGGCGGCGCTTGTGCCGGAGACCTGCGGCTGTTTGCTCTCGAGCAGCTCCGCCTGCTGATCGAGAAATGCGGCGCACGCGCCCATTTCATCGGACGTCGGCGGGCGAGTGAGAACTTGCTCGAACGCGGCCGTAATAAACTCACTGTTGTCCGATCCATGCGAGTCGGCCAGAGCGCGGGCCAGCAGCCGGGCCTGCACTAGCGAAAGCTCGCTATTGGCCAAGGCCAACGCCTGGTGCGGCACAATACTCTCCTTGCGTTGGTAGCATTCGTTGACGGCCGCCGCGTCGAACAACTTCAGCAGCGTCATCTGCTTCTCCGCCGCGTGCCGGAAATATAAACTGCGGCGACGGCTGCTCAAGCCCTGGTTGTGATCGATCTCCGGACCGCCGCATGTCAGATCGAGTTGCCCGGCCACATACAGCAGGCTATCCCGCACGGCTTCCGCCTCCAATCTCCGAGAGCGGAACTGCCACACATAGCGATTGTCGGCATCGATCGCCGCATTGCCCGTGTCGCCCGTCGAATGCAGGCGATAAGTCGCCGAAGTCACGATCAGCCGATGCAGATGCTTCATCGACCAACCGCGCATCCCCTCTCCCAATGGGAGAGGGGACACCAGTTCCGACGCCAGCCAGTCGATCAGTGCTGGCTGTGTGGGCATCTTGCCCGCGGCCCCGAAGTCGTTCACGCTTTCCACCAGAGCCTGGCCGAAGTGCCGCAGCCAGATCTGATTCACGGCCACCCGCGCCGTCAACGGGTTCTCCGGATTGGCGATACAGCGAGCGAGCGAATGCCAGGCGACGGCCCGTGCTTGTCGTGGGATACGTTTGCTGCTTGCGTTGGACGTATTCCGTGGAAGCGGGCTCGGCTGCGGCGGCATCAGCCTTGGTCAGCTTCTCGCGAGCTTCCGCCAATTGTTTCTCGGCTGCGCCCGCATCTTTGGAAGCTTTTTCGGCCGCCTGCTTGAGTTTGGCATCCTCCGGTTTCTCCCCCGAATTCTTGATCGCCTCTTCACGTTTTGCCTGAGCCAATCGCAGGGACTGCTCGCCGGCAACCACCTCGCGTCGGGCTTCCAGCGTTGCCGCTTGACGTTGCCGCGCGGTGGCTTCCCGCGCTGCGGGCTCCCACTCCACTTGGTCTCGCAACTCCTGATCTTCCAGTCGTTCGACGCGCAACGTCGCCTCCAGCGCGGCATGCCGGGCTTCCGCCAGAGGCACGTCGAGCTCCGCCAGTTGCAGCTCTCCCGCGGCGCCTTTGTTGCGCGCCGCTTCCAACTTCGATTGCGATTCGACGATTGCCTTGCGGCTGGCCGCCAGCAGCAACTCCACCACGAACTCGGTTTTCTCAGGACTGTGAGCCGTCGGCGGTAGCTTCACTTCCTCGATCGGCAGCTTTCCGCCCAGCGAGGCGGGCACCCCTGGAGAAAGCGGATCGTCTTTCACGGCCGCGCGCTCATCGCCGCGCGGATAGAAGTACGTCCCCGCCGCGAGGTCCTTGTCGAACACACGCGGCAGGCCGTCCTTCGCGGTATCCAATTGCCCCGGCACGTGATCGATACGCACATGGTGCGGCTCGAAGATCGCCCGCAGCTGATAGTACTCACGCTGCGAGATCGGATCCGAGAGATGATCGTGGCAGCGGGCGCACTTCACCGTGAGGCCCAGAAACGCCAGGGCCGTGTGATCGACCGTGTCTTGCAGCCATTGCTCGCGGCTTAACAGCTTGAAGTTGCGCGCCAGAAAACCCGTGGCTCGCAAGGCATCGCGGTCCTCGGGCATCAGCTCATCGGCGGCCAGCATCTGCACGATCATCTGATCGTAGGGCAAATCGCGATTGAGCGATTCGACAATCCAATCCCGCCAGCGCCAGATGTGCGGCTGGCTGTCCCGCACCTGCTGCCCCCAGCCGGCCCAATCGCTATAGCGCCAGACATCCATCCAATGCCGTCCCCAACGCTCCCCGTATCGAGGATCGGCCAGCAGCCGATCGACGACGCGATCGTAGGCCTCGCTGGAGGTGTCGTTTAAGAAGGCGTGCAGCTCCTCGCGCGTGGGCGGCAGACCGATGAGGTCCAGATACACACGTCGCAGCAGCACGTGTTTCGGCGCTTCCGGCCGTGGCGTCAATCCGCGCGCTTCGTGCCCGGCCGCCAGAAAGGCGTCGATGGGGTTGCGCACCCAGGCGTCATTTTTCACCACCGGCACGGCCGGTCGCGTCACCCGCGCCAGCGGATCCCATGTGTAGGGCTGTCCCCCGCCCTCCGCCGCCGCGTGCGACACCAGCGTCAGGGACATCAACAAACCGCGGCCGATCATATCGAAGTCTCCCGCCCAGCGAGCCACCAGGCAGTATTGTAGCGTGTCGCACCGCCATAGAGCGAGCGTCGCTTCCCCTCGTTCATCTTGATTGCGCGTTGAGAATGAATCATAACGAAGGTGAACCGCGAAATGCCAAGGATGCCATGCCCGACTTTCTTCATCCAGGACTGCTGACGATTGGCTTGCCGATCGTGGCCCTGCCCGTCCTGATCCACCTCATCAACCTGATGCGGCATCGCCGTATCGAGTGGGCGGCGATGGAGTTTCTGCTGGAAAGCCAGCGGCGCAACCGCACCTGGGTCATGCTCAAGCAGTTGCTGCTGCTGTTGATGCGAATGGCGGCCATCGCGGCGGTGGTGCTGATTGTCGCCCAGCCGCGGTTGCGGGACGCCTGGGCGGCCTGGCTGGGGGGCACTAAGACGCACCATATTGTCTTGCTGGACGACAGCTACTCCATGTCCGATCGCTCCGGCGATACCAGCGCCTTCGATATCGGCAAACGATTCGTGATCAATCTAGGAACGCAAGCGGCCCGCCGGGCCGAGCCGCAGACCTTTACCGTGATGCGGTTCTCGCGGGCAGGCAAGCTCTCCCGTGGCCGCCCGCCCGATTTTCTGGAAGAGATCGTCAACTCGGATTTGGTCATCGCCTTGGAAGCCAAGCTCGGTGCAATCAAGGCGTCTGAAACCGACGCGGGGCCGGACACAGCGCTGGAGGCTATCTCGCAATTGCTGGGCGAAGAAGAGCGCGAGAACCGCATTGTGTACCTGGTCTCCGACTTTCGCTCCCGCGATTGGTCCGAAGCGGTGGCACTCTCGAAAGAGCTGTCTCGCTTGAATGATCTGGGCGTGCAAGTGCGGCTGATCCAATGCGTCGATCTTCAGCGGCCCAACCTGGCGCTGAGTGCGCTGAAAGCACTCCCCGGCACCAAGGCGGCCGGCGTGCCGCTGTTCATGGAAGCCACGGTCACGAACTACGGCGTCGATCCGGCGCGCAGTGTGGCCCTGTCTCTGGAAGAAGATGGTCAGCCCCGCGCCGGCGAGGTGATCGAGGAGATTCTTCCGGGCCGCAGCGAGAGCCGCCGCTTCTACGTAAACTTCCAGACGGCGGGAGAGCATCGCGTGGCGGCCCGCATCGCCAGCGACGCCGTCGAGGCAGACAACGCAGCTCATGCCGTGATCGATTTTCCTATCGGTGTTCCGGTGCTGATTGTCGACGGAGACGCCAGCGCCCAGGACGGCTATTTTCTGGGATCTGCTCTGAATCCCGGCATGGTGCGCACCGGCATCGCTCCTCAGATCGAGCTGCCGCGGTTCTTGAACCACAATCCGCTCGATAAGTTCCAGACGATCTACGTCGCCAATGTCGATCGGCTCGATCCTTCGGGCCTGGAAGCATTGGAGAAGTACGTGCAATCCGGCGGCGGCGTGGCGTTCTTTGTCGGAGAGCAGACCAACAGCCGCGTGTTCAACGAGCAGCTCTATCGCAACGGTGAAGGGCCTTTTCCTGTTCCCTTGGCGCAGCCGTTGGATCTGATCGTCAATCGCCTGGAGAAGGCAGCCGACCTGGACGTGGCCGATCATCCGCTGTTCCGCATCTTCGCCGGCGAACGCAATCCGTTTCTTAACGACGTGAGCATCACGCGGTACTTTGCGCTTCCGGACACCTGGCGGCTGCCCACCGATTCCACGGTGCAGATCCTGGCCCGCCTGCGGAACAACGCGCCTTTGGTGGTGGAGCACAAATATGGCGAGGGGCGTGTAGCGGCCTTTCTCACCACGGCCACGCCCACCTGGAACAACTGGGCGGCGAATCCCAGCTTCGTCGTGGTCGTGCAGGAGCTGCAGGCCTATCTCGCCAGCGTGCGGCCGGTGCAAATTGCGCGCGAGGTAGATACGCCGCTGGACGTGAAGCTCGATCCGGCCCGTTATCAGCCGCAAGTGCGGTTCTTGCCGCCGGGCGAATCGCAACTCGGGGGCCTGGCGGTCGACGCCACGCCCATCGAAGGCGGGCTTTCCGTCTCGTTCCCCGATACGGACACTGGCGGCATCTATCGTCTGGCGCTGAACACGACCGACGGCAAAGCCGAGACGCGGCTGTTTGCCTACAACGTGCCGGCCGAGGAGGGCGATCTCAAGCTGCTCGGTGGCGAGCAACTGGCCGATCGTTTGCGAGGCGTGCGGTTCGAGTATCAGCGGGCCGAAGACTTCCAGTTCGATCCCGCCGCCGCGGCCGGATTCAACATGGGCCAGGCGATTCTCTATTTCCTCGTCGCCCTCCTGATCGGCGAGCAACTTTTGGCCTACTCGATCAGCTATCACCCGCCACTAGTGCGAGGTGCGGCATGAGGCAGAATCGAACACATTCGCAGGAGCGGATTTCAACACCGAGGCACAGAGGACACAGAGAGAATGCGATCAAGATTTCGTCTTTCTTCTCATGCTCTCCTTCTCCGTGCTCTCTGTGTCTCTGTGTTTCATTCTTCTTGGTCTTGCTCGTTCCGACGGCCACACTTCTCGCCCAGACCGCATCCGCCGCCCCAGCCGTTTCCCGCACCAGCTTCGAGTTCGGGCGGCTCCAATCGTTCACGCATGCGGGCCATTGGGCGCTGCTTGTCGGCGCTTGCGTGGCCATCTTGTGGTTCGTGTGGCACATGTATCGCCGCGATAGCGCCGAGCTGCATCCGTTGCTCGGCGTGTTGCTGGCCGTGCTGCGCACCGCGGCGTTTCTGGGCTTGCTGGTCATTTACTTGCAGCCGCAGTGGCGGACGGATGAAGAACGCGTCATCAACTCGCGGGTCATTGTGCTGGGCGATACCAGCCTGAGCATGGGGTTGGACGACGACGCCATTTCCAGCGCGGCGGGAATGAATCGATCGCAACAAGTGGCCCGTGC
This sequence comes from Pirellulales bacterium, assembly GCA_041748435.1. Classification (GTDB taxonomy): domain Bacteria; phylum Planctomycetota; class Planctomycetia; order Pirellulales; family JBGTDH01; genus JBGTDH01. The sequence goes on along the minus strand of JBGTDH010000545.1, from coordinate 246 downwards.
GCTCGCAACCGAGGGTGAGGGGGCCGGACGGTTGATCGAGCGCTTGCGCGACACGCACGATGTGCTGGTGCTTCGGTTCGATGCGGATCTGGCCCGCATCGCGGCGTTTACAAAGCAGGCGGCAGAGCAGCCGCAGGAGCAACATCCGCCAGGCGTCAAGCAGTTGGGGGGCGCCGCGAAGGTGGCCGAGCCGGTGGTGGATTGGTCCGCGGCTCTGAAGGCCCGCGGAGTCGAGACGCGGCTAGG
>JBGTDH010000544.1:0-16721 GCA_041748435.1 Pirellulales bacterium | reverse complement strand
AGGTCGTGCTCTTTCATCAACTCGACCAGCCGGCGTATCCGCCGCACGTCGAAGACCTCTCCGGGGCTGGGCAAGTTGGAACTCGACATGCAGAAACTCCAAGCTGTATGCTTTTCGCTAAGCCGCAAGCGGAGGCTACGCGTCCCATCTGCTGGCGGCTTAGCGCCGGATTATCAATTAACTCACCACCGACTCTTCCAACTCCTTGGGAAACCGCGTCAGCACCTCGCAGCCGGAGCGGGTTACCAGCACGTCGTCCTCGATCCTCACACCACCCCAACCGGGCAGATAGATGCCAGGCTCCACCGTCACCACGTTGCCCGGCTTCAAGGGGCGTTTGTTCGTGGCAATCAGCCGCGGTCCTTCGTGGATGTCCAAGCCGATGCCGTGCCCCAGGCTGTGGCCGAAATAACGACCGTAGCCCGCTGCGCTAATGGCGTCGCGCGCCACACGGTCAACCTCGCAGGCCATGACACCCGGACGAATGGTCGCGATGGCTTGCCGCTGAGCATCTAACACAACTCCATACACCCGTTTGAGTTTGGGCGAGATTCTACTTGTGACCACAACACGCGTCAAGTCGCTCTTATAGAGGCCCGCCTGGGCGCCCCAATCGACAAGCGTAAACTCGGACGAGCCAATCCGTTGCTCGCCGGGGCGGGCATGCGGCAAGGCAGCTCGTGCGCCGGTGGCCACAATCGTCTCGAACGATGGCCCCTTAGCCCCGAACTCACGCATCTGATACTCCAGCTCGGCCGCCACCTGCCGCTCGGAGCGGTCGGGCAGCATGAGATGCCGCACCATGGCGAACGCTCGCTCGGCGATGGCCCCCGCGCGGCGAATCTCGGCGATCTCGTCCTTGTCCTTCACTTCGCGCAGTAGTTCCACCACCCCGCTGGTGTTCTGCACAGCCAGTGCGGGCGCGGCTTTGGTCAGATGCGCCAGCAGGCCCACAGTAATCGAATCGGCCTCAATGGCCAACTCGCTCAACCCCGCCGTCTTGATGACCTTGCTCACTGCCTCGTGCATCTGCTCCGTCTGCTTCCGCACGTACAGTTCCAGCCCCGGACACTCCGTAGCCAGTTGCGTCTGATAACGAAAATCGGTTACCAGAATGTCCTTGTCCCGCGTGACGAGGAGGTAACTATCGTCCCCCGTGAAACCGGTGAGATACGTGACATTGGTGAACCGCGTGACCAGCAGGTTCGTCGCCTGCTGCCGCACCATTGCGAGGCGCAGTTTGTCACGCCGCGAGGAGAAATCGCTCATGCGTCACGAGAAGTGGGGCCCGCCGGGAACATTCGTTCAACAGAGAACAAATTCAGTTGCGCAGGCCCAATCGCGTGCGCACCTCATCGCTGGACAGCCCCCCTCGGCCTCCAATCGTTGCTGCTATGTTAATGCTTGTCAGACCATCGGAACAGGCCTTCCATCCTTTGACCCTCCCGACCACCCGCGCTATGATACCAACAGACTTCGCCATCCAGATTCCCGAGGAGCGTATCTTGACCAGCGGCAAGCAGATCATTCGCGTGGGGCATAGTCCGGACCCGGACGATGCCTTTATGTTTCACGCGCTGGCCAACGGCAAGATCGACACCGGCCGCTACGAATTCCGCCACGAGCTGGTCGATATCGAAACGCTCAACCGGCGGGCCTTGCATGGAGAGTTGGAACTCACGGCCGTCAGCCTGCACGGTTATGCCTATCTGACCGACATCTACTTGCTCTGCCCGTGCGGCGCCAGCATGGGTGACCGCTATGGGCCCATGGTAGTCGCTCAGAAGCCCTACGGCCTGGAGGACCTGCGGCAGAAGACGATTGCCGTGCCCGGCACGCTCACGACGGCCTATCTGGCGCTGCGAATGTGCCTGGGGCCGGAGTTCAAGCACGTGGTCGTGCCGTTTGACGAAATTCTGGATGTGGTTGTCCGCGGAGAACACGGCAACCAGGAGATCGACGCCGGGCTGATCATTCATGAAGGCCAGCTCACCTACGGCGAGCGATTGCTGAAGCTGATTGTCGATCTGGGAAGCTGGTGGCACGATGAGACCGGCTTGCCTCTGCCCCTGGGCGCCAACGCCATTCGCAAGGACCTGGGCGCCGAGACGATTGGCGAAGTGAACCACTTGCTCAAGCAGAGCATTCAATACGGCCTGGAGCATCGCGCCGAGGCGCTCGACTATGCTTTGCAGTATGGTCGCGATCTGGACCGCGAGAAGGCCGACCGCTTTGTAGGCATGTACGTGAACGATTGGACCTTGGACTTCGGTCCGCGCGGCCGAGAAGCCGTGTGCGAGCTCTTGGCCCGCGGTTATGCCAGCGGTGTGATCCCCCATCGCGTCGAACCGGAGTTCGTGTCGTGATCGAACGTCCGCCGGCCCTCGAGCAGGAAGAGAGCGCCCCGCGGCGTAGTTCCTACTTGTCGCTGATTTTGGCCAGCGTGCTAGCCCTCGGCATCTTCGTAGGCCTGTTCTTCTTGACGCTGGGTGCAATTGGCCCGATTGCGGTCATCGGTGGCGGCGTCTTTGCGCTGGCCGCGTTTCATTACATCGTCTGGGGCTGGTGGCTCAGCCGCCTGATCGAGCGCGACGTGAAACAAGAGGATCGATAAGCACCCCACGAGCGCGGCAACACCATGCGCCTGCGATTGCAATTCTCTCTGCGAACACTGCTGGTGCTGCTGTTTGTCGGCCCCGTCGCCGGGTGGCTGGCTCACGAATGGCACGATGCGGCAACCCGCGCGGAGGAACGACGCAACGCGCTGCTCAAACGGTCTCGTCGCCCGCTGACCTTCACGTTTCCGACGGCATCCGCTTCCGTTCCCGAGTGGCCCAACGAAGGGGAACCACAGCAGATCCGCCAGGAGAATTGAGAGATCACGCGTCTTGCGTGACCGGCTCTGCTTCCCGCTGACTCGGTTCGTGCGGCAATACGTGCGTTTCCTGAGCGGGATGCACGGCCACGGTTTCGGGCACAGGGCGGCGCTCTCGATCCCACGCGGGGACTTCTTCGCCGGCGTGACCGAAGAGCAAGCGCGCCAGGGCATCCTTGGCTTCCAGCGTGAGCGTGAACAAGCTGGGAACGAGGAATAGCGTGAAAATGGTCGAGACCAGCAATCCGCCCAGGAGCACCGCACCCAAGCCGCGATAGAGCTCGCTCCCCGCGCCGGGAGAGATCACCAGGGGCAACAGTCCGAAGAAGCCGATCAGTGCGGTCATGAAGATCGGCCGGATGCGGGTCCGCACGCTCTCCAGCACCGCCGCATGATCGTCCATGCCGTCGTCGCGCACGTGGTTCAGCGCCTGCTCCACGATCAGAATCGGATTGTTCACCACCGTGCCCACCAGAATGATGAAGCCCAACATGGTGAGCACGTCCAGCGGCTGCACCACGCCGGCGGGCAGCACAAAGGTGTTGAGGGCCCACAGACCGGCGAAGCCACCTACGGCGCCCAGCGGCACGCTGAGGATGATCACCAGCGGATAGAGCCAGCTTTCGAACAACGCCGCCATCAGCAGGTACGTGATGAGCAACGCCAGGAGCAGGTTCCAGCGCAGCGAATCCCACGTGGTGCGCAGCTTATCGGCGGTGCCGGAGAGCCGCGGCTCGGGAAGTCCGTCGAGGAGACCGGCCTTGCGCAGACCGGGGAGAATGTCGTCGCGAATCGTATCCATCGCCTGTTCCAACGGAATAGTGATGGGAGGAGTAACTTCGATGGTGATGGCCCGCTGGCGTTCGCGGCGATTGATCTGCTCCGGCCCACTGCGGTAACTCACGTCGGCCACCGCAGCCAAGGGCGCCAGATGCCCCGAGGGCGTGGCAATCTTGAGCATGGCCAGGTCTTGCGTGCGGCTGGCAAAGTCTTGTTTCCCCATGATCGTGAGATCGATCTTGTCGCCATCGAGGTAGTAGTCACCCGCGAACGCGCCATCAACCAGCGCGTTGACGGTGTAGCCCAGGTCCAGCGCACTGACGCGCATGTCGGCCGCTTGCTCCCATTTGGGAACGATATGCATCTCGGGACTGCTGAGATCCAAGCTCGGCACGGGCCGCGCCTGACCGCCGGGGATCTTCTCCATCACCTGCCCCATCATGGCGCCCCCCACGCGCACGAGTTGCTCGATGTTGGGACCGGAGATCTCCACCTCAATGGTGCGGCCGGCCGTAAGTCCCTGCTCGAACAGGCTGGATTGCTTGGCGATGGCGATCGTGCCGGGAATTTTGCTGCCGACCTCGCGCACGAGGCCCTCCAACTGTGCGGCCCGCTCGGGATCGTGGGCGCGCACGCCCATGAACAGCATGCGCCCGCGGGCCACGTAGAAGAAATCGCCGATGACGGGAAACGGCAGCTTGGCGGCCTCGGGAGAATCGGGCGTCGCGTCCCAGTAGGGCTTCAGCCCCTCTTCGATCGTCGCGCCGATCTCGGCCAGCTTGTCGAGATTGTAACCCGGCGGCGGCAGCAAGATGCCGATCACCAGGTTGCGGTTGCCCTGCGGCAGATACTCGACCTTGGGCATCAGCAACCAGCTCAGCCCGAGGCTCACGCCGATGAGCACCACAATCACGCCCGTTCGCCGCAGCACGCCCTCTTGCAGCCAGGCGTTGATGCCCACCACCGTGTTGACAAAGGCACGGCCGAAGGCATCCAGGGGCCACATAACTCTGCGGCTGAACGCCGCAGTCCAGGTGCCGAGCTTTGCCCCCGCGCGCTGTGAAAGACCCTGCTTGCGATGCGTAGCACCGTGCGAATGTCCATTCCTGTGATAAGCCGGCTCCTGCTTCACGTCTTCGTGCTTCGGGCCGATGATGCGGGCAGCCGCGGTGGGCACCAGAATCAAAGCGGCCAGCAGGGACAAACCCACGGCGGAGCTGGTGGCCAGGGCGATATCGCGGAACAACTGCCCCGCTTCGTCTTGCACGAACAGCACGGGAATGAACACCGCCAGGTTGGCCAGCGTGGCGGCCAGCACGGCGCCCCACACTTCCTTGGTCCCTTTCACCGTGGCTTCCAACGGGTTCTCGCCCGACTGGTAGTGCCGGTAAATGTTTTCCAGCACCACGATGAAGTTATCGACCAGCATGCCCACGGCAAAGGCGATGCCCGCCAGGCTGGGAACGTTCAGTGTGCGGCCCATCAGCCGCAAGGCCAGGAACATGCCCAGAATGCTGACGGCGATGGAGACAAAGACCACCAGCGAGGAGCGGAAGCTGCGCAAGAAAACCATCAGGCAGATGAACGTGAGCACGGCCGCTTCGACGATGTTGTCCTTCACCAAGTCCATTGAGGCGTGGATGTACTCGGTTTCGTCGTAGACTTGCGCCAAGTGCAGACCCTTGGGGTGCAGCAGCCGCTCGTTGAGCTCGCGCGTGGCCTCTTGCAGTCCGTCGTTCACATCGAGCACATTGCTGCCGGTCTCCCGCATCACATTCACGGCAATGACCGACGTGCCGAAACGGCGCACCATACCGTCGGGCTTCTTGTAGCCGAGCTTCACTTCGGCCACGTCCCGCACATAGACCGGTCCGCCGGGGCCTTCCCGCAAGATGGCGTTGGCCACTTGCTTCTCGCTGTTAAACTTGCCGAGCGTGCGCACGACCCAGCGGCGTTTGCCTTCCCAGAAATCGCCCGCCGAAGTGTCCTTGTTCTGACCCGTGAGAGCGCGGCGCACATCGGCAATCGTCAGGTTGCGGGCAGCAAGCCGTTCGGGATCGACGATCACCTGCATTTCCTCCTCTTTGCCTCCCAGCACGTTGGAGTTGGAGACGCCGTCGACACGTTCGAAGCGGGCTTCAATGAAATCTTCCGCGAATCGCCGCTGTCCCGTTACATCGATCTCCGGCGGCAAAAGCGACTTGGCCTCGGGATGCTTTTCCGCAAAAACTCGCAGGCGGTAGAGCATCAAGCCCGGATTGTGCGCGGCCCGCACCGGCTTGAGCTCTTCCGTAAACTCGGGATGCGCGGCGGCGAATTTCTCGAACTGCTCCAGCGAGGGCGGATTCTGCGACAAGATGAACCAGGCGATGGGGCGGTCCGAGCTGTTGCTCGTGGCGATCACCGGCTCGTCGGTATTCTCCGGGTATTCTTGCACCTGCTGCAGGCGCGTGTTCACCATCATCAGCGATTCCCGCATGTCGGTGCCGATGGCGAACTCCAGCGTGATGCGGCCCATCGAGTCCATGCTCTCGCTGGTCATCTTCCGCACGCCTTCCACGCTTTGCAGTTGCTCTTCCTGCTCCAGAATGATTTCCCGCTCCACTTCCTGCGGACTGGCGCCCGGCCAGCGGGTCTCGATCGTGAGCGTGGGAATCTGCACTTCCGGCGTGAGCTGCACCGGCATGCTCTTGTAAGCAATGATGCCAAACAGCGTGACCAGAATCAGTCCCACCGTGACCTTCACCGGATTGCGAACAAAACTTTCGACAAGCATAGGTGTATTTCCTGCTTCTCCGACTTTCCGACTCGCTTGCGGCTTAGCGACCAGCCTCGCCCCCCGCCACGCGCACCGGTGAACCCGGCCGCAGGCGCTCATTCCCCTCGGTAATCACCTGCTGCCCCGCGCGAATGTCTCCCACGATCACAATCCAATTGTTGTCCTCTAACCCCAACTCCACGCTCACCGGCCGCACGGTGCCGCTGGGCGCCATCCCCGGCGGACCCGCCGCTTGCGGCTTAGCGCCGTCCGTCGGCATCGGATCGACCACATACACCACGGGCGTGGCCCCTCCCAACACCACGGCGTCCTTGGGCACCACCACCGCCTTGGTGGTCTGGCCGATTTCCAAGGTCACGCGCGCCAGCATGCCCGCCTTCATCAGCAGTTGACCATCGGCCTCCGGCGAATTGCTCACGCGCACCTTGACGGGAAACGTGCGGCTGCTGGCATCGGCCCGCGGCACCACGCTAATGACTTCCCCGGGAAACGTGCGGCGATCTGCGGGCAGCGCGGGAACGGTCACGCGGGCGGCCATCTTCAGATGCACGTTGGCCAGATAGTTCTCCAGCACCATGATCTCGACATCGACCTCATCCAGCTCGGCAATCTGGGCGACCATGCCCGCCTTGGCCACCCACTGGCCGATCTCCGTGTACTCCTTGGTCACGTAGCCATCGAAGGGCGCTTTGATGGCATGCTTGTTGATCTGATCCTGGATGGCGTTGGCCTCTTCTTGTTGCACGACCATGTTCTGCTGTGCTTGCAACACGGCTTGCTCGCGCGGACCCTTAATAATCGCCAGTGCCGCGGTGGCCTCGGCGAATGATTCCTGCGCCTGATCAGCCATCGACTGAGCTTCCTGCATCTGATCGTCGGTGAAAGTGCCGCGCGTGTGCAGTGAGCGAGCTCGCGACAGCTTGGAAGCCGCATATTCGTGGGCGGCTTTGCGCCCTTTATGCCGAGCCTCCGCCTGCCGCACTTCCTCGGGCCAAGAAGTCTTCAGCTCTTCGTAGACGAACCGGCGGCGCTCGACCTCCGCCTTGGCCCCAGCGAGCTGGATATCAAGCTGACCCGTCAGCAACTGTGTGAGCAGTTGTCCCTTCTCGACGCGGTCTCCCTCGTTCACGGCAAAGTTGACCACACGGCCATCGACGGCGCTGCCGATATCGGCCATGCGCTTGGGCATGACCGTGCCAATGAATGTCTGCGGATAGTTGACGTCCCGCTCCATCGCCGTCACGGCCGCGACCAACGGAGCCGGCATCCCGGGAGGCCCGCCCCCTGGTTTGCCCGGACCACCCGCGGGCGGCTTAGCGGCCCCCGGCTTTCCCGCCGATGCCTGGGAAGACTGCGCGTTTTCCCGGCCATTCAGTTGCGCCTGCACGATCAACACAATCGCGATCAGCAACAGGGCGCCAACGACGTAGATCCAACGAGACATGGGAACCTCAGTGGTAAGTCGCGCCGCGTGGGCGCGGCGGCTAAGCGGTGTTGGTTTGTTTGTTTAGCGCCGGGCGGCGTGCCGCGCTCGGCTGTCGATGCTCAAATTCTCTTGAACCGCCCCAAGTAGTTGCATGAGCGTCCGAACCTGATGTTCGTCCAATCCCTGGGTGGCCCGCGCCCGCACGCGACGGGCACTGGCCACCATTTTGGACCACACCGGCTCCGCTTTGGGCTGCGGTCGGATGATCTTGCGGCGGCGATCGTCGGGGCAAGCTTCGCGGCCGATCCAGCCTTCGCGTTCCATACGATCCAAGATGCCCACCAGCGTGGGAGGTTCGATGTTCATCTGCTCCGCGAGTTCGGTTTGCGACAGGCCGCCGCGCAGAGCCAGCCAGCCCAGCACTTGAAATTGCCGAAAGGTAATGCCCTGTTCGGCCAACTCCTCGTTCAAGGCCCTCTCCATCAGATGGCTGGTCATGCAAACCCAGTAGCCGACGCTCTCCTCGAAGTCGTATTCCAGCACAACGCATCCTTATGGTTAGCTAGCGAATTGTTCGCGTGGCTAATTATATGGAGACGGGCCGACCGCTGCAACAGGCCAGAAGGAGAAAATAAGCCCCATCGACAATCAGCTGCTGTGTGTCTGTGTGTGAAATGGTGAAATGAAATGAAACGCAATTTGCAACACATTGGGTTGGTCGCCCAACGAGCAGGGCCTACACCCCTACACTTCGCGCAGCGCTTGAATCACATTGAGCCGCAAGGCACGCACGGCAGGCATCAAGCCACCCACCAGGCCCATCGCCAATGCCATCAGCACGCCTTGCATCAGCACGGCGGGTCCAAAGCGAAACGAAAAGGCCACCTCGCTGAATGTCTGAAAATTCGCCATGCCGGTGGAGTAGCCATCGAACGGGATAGTGGCCAGGCAGCCAAGCAGACCGCCGAGCAGGCTCAGAAGCACCGACTCCAGCATGAAAGCAAACAACACGCTGCGGCGGCTGAAGCCCAAGGCCCGCAGTGTGCCAATCTCTCTCGCGCGCCCGGCCACGGCGGCAAACATGGTATTGGCCGCGGCGAACATGGCGCCCACGATCAAGAACATGGCAATGAAGCCGGCCATGCCTTTGACGACCTGCGCCGACATCAGTTGCTGGCGAAAGAATTCTTCCTCGGTCAGCGCTTTCAGGCCGAATTCTTCGTCCTCGGTGAGAACGTGAATCAAGGCGGCTTGTGCTTCGCCGTCGCGTGCCCGCAGACAGACGGTGGAGACCGCCCCCGGCACCTTGCGGACGCTGGTGAGATCGCGCAGATCGGTCCAGACTTCCGACTCGGCCGCGCAACCCCTGGCCTCGAAGTGGCCCACGATGGTGAACTCGGTGTTGTTGATCCGGAACTTTTCGTCGAGGCGCGTGTTCTGGAATCGCTCGGCCATGCGCCGGCTGACGATGGCCTCGTTCTTGCCCGATTGCGGCTGCCGCCCCTCGACGATGCGAAACCCCGGCCGCAGCGCCCAGCCGATGGGGAGCAGCCCGCGAACCATCACATTGGTCACACCGGCGTCAGCGCCGCGGCGCGGCTTCATCAGCGTCACACAGTACTCCGGCGAAACCAGCGGGTCTCCCGATTCCCCCAGCGCCACGCCCGGCAGAGTTCGCACCCGATCGGCCTTGGCCTTATCCAGACTGCTGGAAACTTCATCCAGCGCGCCCTTGCGCAGGCACACGATGTCCAGCGGATCGGCGGACACGAGCAATGCCCGCTCCAGCCCATCGGCCAACCCGAACGACAGCACGGAGGCGAACACCACCAGCCCGGTGCCCAGCGCCGTCATCAGCGTGGTCATCCAACGCGCTTTCAGATTTCGGACCGTGTACTTGACGGGTATCAAACGTCACACGACCTTTCTTAAACGGCTGGAACGGGCAGGTACTATCGATCGAGGTCTGTAGCAGGTCAATAGCGAACGGCAGGAGTTTAACAGAAGCTCGCGAAGGCCGCGAAGAAGGAGGAACGCTGATCGGCACTAATCCTCACTAACCAGATTAGCGCGGATCTGTGTCGCCACGATTCCCGAGTGGTGAGCCTGTCGTTTGTATCCGCCGCCAGTTCGCAATCGGGCCGCTGGATTCCGGTCTCGAAAACTCAAGTGGCCGTCTTCGCAGTCAACCTCATGCGGGGAGTGTCAGAGATCAGGCCTGGCTTCGCCAGCACGTTCAAAAAGCAGGGCTTCCATGCTAAGCAAGAGACGGCCCGGCTGTTGGGCGAGGCGATCGATTATGCGCGGCAGGCGCAGGTTCGCGTGCTCGAGTCGGCGAACAAGCCGTAAGTAGCGCGGCCGTGCAGCTTGCGTTCAAGTCCCCGTTCGGCGCGGAGGGCGTTTGGCTTTCTGGGCATTCTTAGGGCGCTCCCCTTCCAGCTCCCGCCAGAAAACGTCGTGGGGAATGCCGCCTGTTTCCTCGATCTGGCGGCGAGATTTGTCCAGAAGCGCCTGGAACTTGGGTGAGTGGGCCAGCACCAGCCGTTCCAACTCGTCGTCGTCGGTGACCGCCAGCAGTACGGCCACCGCCTTGCCGTTCCGCGTGACGACCACCGGTCCTTGCTCGCTCTCCTTCAGGTAGGCGCTTAAGCGCGCCTTCACATCGGCGACTGAAGCAATCTTCATCCTGCGAACTCCTCTCCCCCGATTAACAGACGGTTCCGGTGTTTGATCCCGACTGCCAGGACACGCACTTCACGGCTCTCCGCCTTGACTTGATAAAAGACGCGAAAGCGGTTGTCTGGTAATCCGTAGACGCGACGGGAGGAGAACCCAATCTGCATTGTAGGAATCACCGGCACGACCGCGTCAAAACGCCCCCGTGTTTTCTTTGACGAATAACGTCGGACAATTGCAGGATCCGCCGATTTGACCAATACCTGGCAGATCGACGGTTCGCGGGACAACCCAAACCGCGGCAGGAAGTTAGTAGCCACGGAGGGTTCCATGTTCACACGGGCAATGATCGTTGTTGTGGGCGCCTGGATCGGACTTGGTCCCGTTGTATCCGAAGGTCAGGAAAGCGCGTCGCGCCGTTTGCCGGACGTCAATCGGCCGAGCACCAGCCAGGCTGCGGCGCCGCTCCTTCTCGACGACTCGGATGCAGACACCCAGCCCCGTCAGAAGCCCGCCGAGCCCAAACCCAAGAAGAAGCCTGCGCCTGCTCCTAATCCCTACAAAGGGGTCTTCTACGACAACGACTTCCGCTATCTGGACAGCGCGCCGCCGCAGTTCCTGGGGGACCACTTCAAACGGCTGCATCCGCACGACTGCTGGATTTTCGACTTCGGCGGGGAGTACCGGCTGCGCGATCATCACGAGCATCACCTGCGATTCAGCGACCTCTCGGGCCGCAACGACGATTTCCTGTTGCAACGCACCCGCTTGTACGCCAATGCGGAATACGCCGGCTGGCTGCGGCTGTATGCCGAAGCGATCGACGCCACGAGCGCGTACGAGAATTACCCGCCCCGCACGATCGAAGAGAATCGCTTCGACGCACTCAACTTGTTTGCCGACGCGCTGTTGTTGGCCGACGGCGATAGCAAGCTTTGGGCCCGCGTGGGACGGCAAGAGCTCCTGTACGGCGAGCAACGGCTGATCTCCCCCTTGGACTGGGCGAACACCCGCCGCACGTTCGACGGAGCAAAGGTCTTCTATCGCAGCACAACGTGGGACGCGGATGCATTCTGGGTGCGTCCTGTGCCCTTCGCTCAACACCAGATGAATGACCACAACTTCGATAGGCCCGATCAGAGCCAGGAGTTTATGGGCTTGTACACCACGTACAAGGGGCGCAAGAACCACGTGCATGATTACTACTTTTTGCGGCTGGCCGAATACGACGGCCAGCCCGTGAATTTCGACGTGAGCCTGTTCGGGACACGTTGGAAAGCGAAGTCCGGTTCCTGGCTGTGGGAATTCGAAGGAGCTTATCAGTTCGGATCCCACGACATCGAAAGGCAATCGGCTGGCTTTGCCACATTCGGCCTGGGGCACGAATTCTGTCACATCCCCTGGAAGCCCACGCTATGGGCCTACTACGACTGGGCCTCAGGCGATCGCGATCCCGGCGACGGCGTGCATGGCACGTTCAACCAGCTCTTTCCGCTGGGGCACAAGTATTTCGGCTTTGCCGATCTGGTGGCCCGGCAGAACATTCGCGATTTCAACCTGCTGCTGACCGCCCAGCCGCACAAGAAAATCAACTTGCTCCTCTGGTGGCACGTGTTCCACCTCGACCAGGCTCGCGACGCCCTGTACAACGCCAACGGAGCAGCGATCCGCATCGACCCCACGGGCAACTCCGGCCGCTACGCAGGTCAGGAGCTCGACTTTACCTTGCAATACACTTTCAATCCGCGCTGCGACGTGCTGTTTGGTTACTCGCACTTCTTCCCCGGCGACTTTGTGAAGAACACCAACCCGCCGGGCGTCACCGGCGACGTCGACTTCTACTACAGCCAGTGGACCTACCGATTCTGATGGCGTGACCTCAGGCCCGCGCGGGGCTCATTCCAATTCGGGCGACGATCGCGGTGATGTTGTCCTTGCCTCCCGCTTCCAGGGCCGCATCGATTAGCTCACGGCAGCATGCATCGGCCGGTTGCTTGTGAGCCAGAATGCCGGCGATCGTCTCCGGACTAAGCATGTCCGTCAGGCCGTCGCTGCAGAGCATCAGAGTGTCCCGATCCTCCACGCCGAACGGCCGAATCTGGGGAGTTACATTCTGCATGTCGTCTCCCAGTAAGCGTGTCAGCCGATTTCGCAGCCGGTGTCCGGCGACCTGCTCCTGTTCGATCACTCCCGTGTCGGCCAGCTCCTGCGCGACGGTGTGATCGTCCGTCAACTGCAGCAGCACCCCCAGACGAAATCGATACGCCCGCGAGTCTCCGACGTGGGCCACGAACCATCGCTGGCCCAGCCCCCAGGCCAGCGTGAGCGTGGTCCCAAAGCCTCGCAGGCTAGGGTCCGCATCGGCCTGCTCGGTCATCGCGCGGCTGATCTGCTCGATTCGCAGCGCCGCCCGGCGCTGGACTTCCGCGGCGAGATGCTGCTCATCCAGGCGGAAGATCCAGTCGGGCGTGTCTGCGACCAGGCGCATTAGAATTTGGATCGCCGCCTGGCTGGCCGCTTCGCCCGCGGCATGGCCCCCCAAACCATCGGCCACGAGCAGCGCGTGACCGATCAACTCGTGTCGAGGGGACCGATTGCCGGGGGGCAGGTTCGATTGCATCTGCTCCAGAAACCGGCCGAAGCGCGTGATCAGAAAATGATCTTCGTTGTTGGCGCGGACCTTGCCGGGATCGGACAAACCTGCCGCTTCGATATCCACGCGCGACGGCGTCCACCGCGGCTTGTCCCACTCGCCGGAACTAAGCAGCGGGTAATCCCAAGAGTCTGTATCTTCGAGCTTAGGCATAGCAGCGATCCAAGGCATCCACACTCCGTGAGGTTGCAGACTTCCTGCGCGGCGTCAGGCCGACGAGCACGCCAGGCACGCACTTGGGTTGGAGCCTGAGTCCGCGACCAACTTCAAGAACTGGTCCCAGTACTTTTGGCGTCGTTTCTCGTTCTCGCTCATATTGCCTGCCCATCACGAAACGTCTCAAGTCCAAACTACGCGCCGCCGAGGGAAACGCGTTGGATTGGAATCCCACCGCAATGCAAGCAGTCGTCTTCTTCCAGAATCACCTCAAACGGATCTCGCAAGGATCCGGCTCCACTATCGGCGAGCAACGAGCGAATGACAGGCGGTCCGCCTAATGCTAACCGCAGGCTAACTTGGATCAACGGGCGGTCATGCAACAGCGGCCAGAGCGCGGTGGGCATCAGGCCGCACTCCAGATTTCATGCACGGCGTCATAATCGGCGCTGGCTTCAAGGCAGAAGCAGTTGCTCGGATCGGGTTCAATGCGCCGTAGTTGTTGCGACAATTCCCCCCATGTATCGGCGACCACAACGACTTGCCCATGCGCGATTCCTACAAACTTGCCGGAGTAGGGCGAGCTCGGGTTCGCTTTCGCCTCGTCGTTTACTTTTCGAGCAAGCTCGCAGTTGCTCTGTTGCACAGAGGTTGATGCAGCCATATGTGGTACTCCCGTCCGATGGTCACCGCTCGCCTGGCAAGCCTATTCTATTCCTCGCCGCTCACGGCAGGCTAGCCCGTGGATGAGCAACTTTCTGGGCAATCAGGTAGCTTTCCCCGCGCTCTTGCGCAGCTCCTGGCCGAGCCGTACGAGCATATCGGAACTGATCAGCCGCTGACGGATGACACGGCCCTGGTGTTTCGCGGCGATCTCGCGGAACTTCCGTTCCCACAGGTTCTCGAACAGCACGATAATCGCCGAGTTCCCGGGCTGCAACTTTTCCGCGATGCGTTGCAGCTTCGCTGCGGAGAGGCCGAAATCGCCTTCGGCGGCCGCCTGCCGGGCCGCTTGCGCAACCCCGGGGGTCACCTCCAAGCCCTCGGCGAGACGGGCGAGCACGCCGAGCACCGCATTGATCTCCATGACATCGTCCCCCTCCTCGACACGCCCTCCCTGCACCGCGCTGAGTCCCCCTTCGGCATCCAAGCGCAGAAAGATGAACGCGTCCGGCCGCAGCATGCCGCTGGTCAGCACGTCCTCCAGGTCGGTCACAAAATCAAAGGGGAGCACGCTGCCACGGAACTCGGTTACCATCAAATTCAGCGAGCCGAACCGCCCCGACGCCAGCCCGGAAAAATCCCCAGCCACCAACCGTGGCGACTCGACCGGCTTGTCGCCGCGAATGAAGATCGCCACGTGGTGCTGTTCTGGCTTGGAACGATCTCCACCCATGACGTTGTGCCAGGCATCTTCGAACGTGGCCCGCGGTACGAAGCCCTTGCCCATCCGCACGAACGGATCTTGGAAATAAACGTAGTCCTGGTCGATATCGAGCACGATGAACCAATGCCCGCAGTCCCATTCGTCCGCCAGTGGGGCGAAGGGGGCTTCGCCGGATGGATTGCCACGCCAGACCTGGCCGAGGACGATCACCGGATGGCCCTGGGCCGTTGCGCGCGCCACATCTTCCAGGGTGAGGTGGTCCTTCAGTTCGGCCTGCAGGCCCTGCTCGCGCGCGACGCGCACTAACTCCTCCGGCCAGGTGCCTTCCTCGGGTGTCGTGCCCAGGAGTTTCATCAGCTCCGCTTCGTCGATGTCCTTGCCCCAGTAGCTCATCACGCTCTGCAGGGCACAGGCCCCGCAGGAATACTCCGTGCTCTGGCGAGTTTGCTTAAGAAGGCGGAAGCGTTGCATGGCGGAAACTGCGCTGGAATGGAAGTGATTATTCTTAAGAGAGTCTAGTCTAGACCCCCTTGCCGTGGCGGTCTGGCTGTGCCGTGCGCGGGCGTCCTCGACGGACGCCGATGTCGACGCGATCGTTGCTCTGGGCGAGACCAGACGTGCGACATTACCGCTGTTATACCCGCCCGGCGCCGTGATTGCTCGCATAGCCTCTATCCCCGTTTCCCAAGGCACAATCCGAACTTGCGGCTGCTAGCTCAAGCGCTGCTGGCAGGGGAGTCGATCTCAGGCGTTGGAAGGCGGGATTCGCCTTTCGGCAGACGGGCGACGGTTCTACACTCCGCCGCTTGTCAGGGAGATTGCCCGCGGTCGGGAGAAGGAGCGCTCGTCCATGCTACGCATCACCGTCTCGACCCTCATGCTTGCCGCTCTGCTTGCGGGCGGTTGCCGCAGCACAGCCATGCCCACTCTGGCGCCGCAAGGCTCGGTAGCGCAACAGCAATACAATGCGCAGCGGTTCGATCCGCAGCCCGAGCCGGACACGGCGCCGGAGATCGTCGGCGCCCGTGGCCGCGAAAGCGAGTTCCCCGTCTCGCAACCCAGCCGCGGCCGCTGGGATCCCCGGAGTTGGGTTCAACGCTGGGGCTGGTAGCGCTACTCCGCGCGTGGCTGCCGGGTTATCATGCAATGCATGAAACGCTCTCCCCGCAGTCGACCTAAGCCAGCGGCGGCGCAATCCGAAGGCGACGACGAATCGCCAGAGCAACACGCGGCAGATCGGTTGCAGAAGGTGCTCTCCGCGGCGGGCATCGGCAGCCGACGCCATTGCGAGGAAATCATTCTGGCGGGCCGCGTCGAGGTGGACGGGCAGACCGTCACCGAGTTGGGCCTCAAGGTCGATCCCACGAAGCAGAAGATCATTGTCGATGGCGAAACAATCCGCCGGCCGCGGCTCGTGTACTTCTTGGTGAATAAGCCCGAGGGGGTGCTCTCGACCAATTACGATCCCGGCGGCCGGCCGCGCGTGATCGATCTGTTGCCCGATGTCTCCGGGCACTTATTCACCGTGGGCCGGCTGGATCAATCGAGCGAAGGCTTGATTCTCGTGACCAACGACGGCGATCTGGCCAACCGGCTCACGCATCCGCGTTACGGCGTGCCCAAGACTTATCAGGCCCTGGTGGTCGGCGAGTTCACGCCCGGCCAAGCCACGGTGCTGACCAAAGGCGTGCGGCTGGCCGAGGGATGGGCCAAGGCGGAAGGAGTGAAGATTCGCTCGCAGCGCGGCAAATGCACGCTGATCGAGATTGTGCTCTCCGAGGGACGCAATCGCGAGATTCGCCGCTTGCTGGCCCGCGTCGGTCACAAGGTGCTCAAGCTCAAGCGCGTGGCGATCGCCTCGATCAAGCTGGCCGATCTGGCGCCGGGCGAGTTTCGCCGGTTGGGGGCCGAGGAAGTTGCCGCGCTGAAGAAGGCGGCCCGCGAGGGGCGTGCGCGGCGCAAGCCGGAGACGGTGGGAGCCAGTAGTGC
>JBGTDH010000543.1:0-5356 GCA_041748435.1 Pirellulales bacterium | reverse complement strand
TGCGGCAAACGGCCGAGGAGCTTCGCTCGGATACCGGCAGCGAGGTGTTGCCCGTTGTGTGCGATGTGCGCGTGCACGAGCAGGTGGAACACCTGGTGACGCAGGCGACGCAAACCTTTGGCACAGTGCATGGCCTGGTGAATAACGCGGCGGGCAACTTTCTCTGCCCCACGGAGCGGCTCTCGTACAATGCGTTTCATACCGTGGTGGATATCGTGCTGCGCGGCAGCGCCAACTGCACGTTGGCTCTTGGCAAGCATTGGATTGCCGAGGGCACCTCGGCCGCCGTGCTGAGCATTGTGACCACGTACGCCTGGACCGGCTCCGGATATGTCGTGCCGTCCGCGGTCGCCAAGGCCGGGGTGTTGGCGCTGACCAGGTCGCTCGCCAGCGAATGGGGCCATTACGGGATCCGGTTAAATGCGATCGCACCCGGACCATTCCCGACCGAGGGGGCGTGGTCCCGCTTGATGCCCGCGAAGGTGCAAGAGTTGTTCGATCCGGCCGAACGCATTCCGTTGGGTCGCGTGGGTCGTCCGGAGGAGCTGGCCGATCTGGCGTCGTATCTGCTGTCCGATTACAGCGGCTACATCAACGGCGACTGCATCACGATCGATGGCGGCGAGTGGCTGCGCAACGCCGGCGAGTTCAACTTCCTGGACGCCCTCTCGTCGGAAGAATGGGACGAGCTACAGACGCAACTCAAACCGCGCAAGGCGTGAGGGTCCGTGGCTATCCGCCTTTGTCCAGCGCGCGAGTCCCTTTTCTCAGCCGTGTGCTGGACCGACTCGCAACAACTGCTGAAGTTATGCGCGGTCTTATGCAATCGGCCTCACGCCCTGCTGGGGCGTTTTTTTTTATCAGGTTGCTGGCGATCCCTACCCTTGCCCATGACTTCCCGGAGTCGTTCCGCTAGATCGCGAGTCCGGACGCTAGCTTCTGCCATGTCCGTAAGCAGATGTTGCACCTCGATGTCACGAGCCCGACGAAACTCGTCTTCGCCCGACGGCTCGTGAGGTGGCCAGCGGACAGCGATAGAAACGCCAGGCAGGATATCTATGTCCAGACTGCCCGTCTTGGCGGTTTGCCGGACAAGATTCCCGATTGCTCCGTGAATCGCAAGCTCTTCGAGCGCCACGTCGCACCTTGGTCGATCGATTAGTCGGTCGGGTATTGTCAGATTCCGGACGATGCGCCGTGCCGGTGGGCTCCCCATAGGAAGGGCGTCGCCACGAGGATTTGACCCTGCGAACATGCCGTACCAAAGATAGGCCGTTGGGAAAGCAGACACCATCGGTGCAAGAAAATCCGCGTGGTCGAGCGTTCCTGGTCCGAGCAAACTTGTAAAGTAACCGGCCAAGAAACCGCGTCGCTCTTCATCAGCCCGCTTTGAGGAAGACAGTATCCGCAACGCGACATCGATCGCTTGCACTCTCTGCTCTCGTGGTACTTTGAGAAGGTTTCGCATCTGGAAAAGGTCCGGAAAGCCCTCGACAAGCCTGTGCCAGACCGGATCTCGCATCTCACCTGCAGAACTCACTTCTGACCATGCCTCGGCGAGGATGTCAGCGGGCTCGAATAGAGTTCTGGACGGGGCGGTTCGAGATGGCGCGCCGAGGGCGACCGCCCAGACAGAGAGAATGGAGTTCGGTGGAACGGCAAGACCATTTTGCCCGGTCATTTCGCGAGCTTGGGTCCAAAGATCGACGATGGCATCAAGAGAAAATGCCCCCCCGGTCAAGGCGAGCGCTCTGGCGATGGCAGAGGAGAGTGTCGCAGAATAGGCGGTCGTAGGTAAATCCACTATCGTTGTCCGCCCCCGTGTGTGCATCAGCGCCTCACCTAGGATGAGACCAGCGCAGATGCCTTCTATGCCAAGTAGGGTTGGCACGCCAGGGCCTCTCATGAACTGTTCGGCGATGCTCCGCTCTACGACGCGGCAATACGCGGTGAACGGCCGGAAGTCGCGGAGATACGTAGAGACCCAGGCTAGTGTATCCCGGTGCATTCCTTCGGGTACGACGATCATCGTTGGCATTCGGCCGATCTCTGCCGGAGGCGCTGGCCAAACCGCCGCCATCTTATCCGCGCGCACAGCATCAAACGACGGACGATGCTCCTCCAATGTGCCTGGAACGTCGATCGAACGTCGGGGCGTAATCAGATCGATGAGTTCGCGGCGCGTTACCGGAAGCAACCACATCACTTTTTCCCCTTAAACAGGGAACCGAAGTCGGGCTGCGTCTTCGGCGGATTTAGTCCAACCACTGCGGACTCAAACCAGCCCTTCAAATCACCCTCGTGGTAGATGGCTAGAGATGTTTTGGCTCGCGTCACGGCGGTGAAGCCGACATTCCGTTGATGGGGAGTCCTTTTCACGTGCTCTGCAGCGGCGAAGTGAAGTGCTCGCACCTCCAGACCCTTCGCGCTATGCACCGTCGACACACAGATGGGCTTTGATGTGTCGAAAGCCTCGTCGTCATCGTCAATCTTGCACAGTTTGGGGGCGAGGTCTGGCTCGGCCTGAAGTTTGGCAAATACCGCGTTGACATGTTCCCGCAGAGGGCACACAACGGCTAGGAGTTCGTTCGGAAAGGCGCGTAGCTGCGTTCGCAAGGATTTGGCAATTTCCTCGCATTGGGCATCAAGATTGCCCTGAAACGTGGTCACGGTTGATTTATTCTCGGCCTCATCGTACTGGGCTCTCGGGGTCAATGGTTCATAGACGTCCGAATCCTTCGCAATCCGATCCGCAATCCTGCAAATCTCTAAGCCATTGCGGTAATGGTATCGCAATTCGTGTACGTTCTCCGGCGGAATTGCGGAGCGAATCGCCCCCAGCGGATCGGTCTCGGTGCCATCGCCCTTGTAGATCTGCTGGCGGCTATCCGCGACAGCAAAAACTTGGCCGCCGAGGTTGGTGAACAACTCGATCTCCGCAGCCGTGTAGTCCTGCGCCTCATCCAACAGAATCGCCTCGTAGATGCGAGTCAGTTTCCGCGTTTGGATGAGTTCGCCGACTTTCTCCGCCAAGTATTTTCGCTGGCCAGCGAAGTCGTCCGGTGGGCGTGCTGTAATCCCGTATTGGTGCAGCACGTCGCGCTGCCATTTATTGCAGGTCATAATCTTGTCTGGAGTGAAGTCGTATTCCTTCCCACCTGATGCAATAAACTTCCTTAATGTTCGCGTGAACACAACTATCGCGATATTGGGCTTTCCGTACAACGTGAGATAATTAGCCCGGAGCAGGAGAATGTTGGTCTTTCCGGAGCCAGGTGGACCAAGCACCAGGTGATTGCCCTCGGCCGCAAGGCTGATCACGTCCTTCTGGTCGTCGTCAAGGTCAGACTCGCCGATCCACCATGCACCAGCCATAGTTTCACTCCGTCGTATCCGGGATCTCGATGTTCAGCGGTCCGGCTTCCTCGCCAATCACTGCCCCGTTGCCAATCACAGCCTCGACGGCGGCATAGAGTGCGTAGCGGATTTTGGTACTTAAATGTTCGTTCTCAAATGGGCCCCGATAGATCACGTGGGCCGGGGAAAACGCCTCGGGAGGAAACTTCCGAACGTCCGTCGAAACGGCGCCCGCCACGGTGATCTCCACGATGCGCGCCGTTACGTCGAGAAGCCGAATTGTGAACAACATTGCAAACGAAGCCTGAACACTCTTGGCGGTGGACTTTGGAAAAGCCGCGCGAAACGCGACTACGTCACCATCCGGCGATGAATGGTCATGAACTTCTACCTGCGGAAACACATCCGCGTTGCTCAAGCACTCCCCACGAATCATGGTGGTCATCGGCCCCAGGAGTTCACTCAGCTCCAGTCCCGGGCGGGCGGCCGGCACTGGCTGCTCAATCGAAGACGCACTTGCCTGTCGCTTCCTGACTCTGTCTTTGATCGTGGCGATTGACACTCGTGGCGGCGTAGCCGCGAATTTCTCCCACGTCACCAGCTTCAGCCGTATGTCCGGGTCTTTTACTAGGCAACTCTGGGCAAGCGCAAGGAGATCCTGATCGGCTCCCGGCACGTTGAGGTCTGGCGGGACGTGCTTGATCGCGTCAACCATCCGGGCATATGGAACGAGGTACTCCTCGAAAAGGGTCTTCTTCTTGATCAAGTCGTGCAAAACTGCGCCCACCTGATAGAACGCCAGCGCTAGCCACCCCTCTGGCGTGTCTCTCTCCTTGCGGAATAGGAATTCCGGCGAGCTGTACTGAAGCGTCCCGACGAACTGTTGTCCCTCGGTGTCGGTCAAACCAGCATCGCCGAACGGTCGGAGTACGCCTAAGTCGAGCAAGGTCAGGTGTTCAAAATCGTCAGAGACCGCAATGTTGCTCGGCTTGATGTCTCGGTGTGCCAAGTTCTGATCGTGTAGGAACTTGGCGGACTGCGCAAGCTGAGCGATTAGGGACCGAATCTTGTCGCGCGGAATAGCAGTCAGTAACTGAGAGAGATCTTTGGCCGGGATGTACTGCATCGCGACAAAGAAGCGGCCCGTGACGGCGCACTTGCCGCCATCGTAAATGGCAACCAAATGAGGGTGCGACTTCCCGATGAGGCGTTTCTCACGCTCGATCCGGCCGAGCTGCGTCGACTCGCCGAGCCTCTGAATCAAGTCAGGGTCGAAGATTTTAAGAGCTGCGGTCTGGCCCTTCCTTTCCGACTTCAGTACCAGCGCGGACTTTCCAGCCCCGAGAAACTCTGTGGCATGCCAACCGCCCACTTCCGAGCCAACGATCTCGTCCCGCATCCTCGCAGCGATCACACTGTCCATAGGGCTTTCCCCAAACTGCACGCCAAGTAGCCGATCGTACTCGTTCCGAGAGTGCGAGCATTCATCTTAGTCACCGTGCAGTTTCTCGGCCAGCCTACGTGTATAACACTCTTGGCGGAGGCCGACGGGATGACCACGGCTCTCAGATGTAATACATGTTCTCGCTGTTCTTGCGGGCGCGCACCAGCAGATGTGCCAAGGAGATGGAGTTGAGCTGCTCTTGCTGGGCTTCTGCCACTTCACGCCACGTCTCGGTCAAGGCCCGCACGGCGGGGGAATCTCCGGTGGCGCTGGCGAACGTGGTCTCCGGCGGCCCTTCGATCACGGCCAGCACCGAGCCGAGTGAGATGTCTTCAGGCGGCGTCATGAGCTGATAGCCCCCCGCGGCGCCGCGCGTACTCGTTACAAATCCGGCGCCCTTCAGCTGCAGCAGAATCTGCACGAGGAAGCGGGACGGGATGCCATGCTGATCGGCAATCGTGCGGATGCGCACCGGCTCCCCCGAGCCATAGCTGGCCGCCAGGTCCAATAGCGCGATGCAGGCGTATTCGGTCTTGGCGGATACTTTCACGTTCG
>JBGTDH010000542.1:0-4519 GCA_041748435.1 Pirellulales bacterium | reverse complement strand
GCGATGAACGCGGTCCTGCCACCGGCGCCGCCGAGCATGGCCCCAACCGGCCCGAGGTGCTCCATGAGCGTGCCGAACAACAGTTCCTCGGCATCGACAATGATATTGGTGTTGGCGCCCCCGAGCGTGTGGCTAACGGTTTCACCCAACAAGCAACTCGTGAAGTTGTCTCCAAAGATGTACTTCTGCGAGCCAGGAAACAGCATCGAAAAATTCTTGGCCCACTTGGCATGCGCGAGCTCGCCGGTGGCCACGGGCCACTCGATCATGCCGCCGCCCGAGCCGCTGCCCAGGCCGAACAGGCTGCCTACCACTTCCAACTGCGGTCCCGGCGTGCGGCGGAAGCCGCTGGATTGGCTGGTGAACACCTCGTGCGATTCCGAATGCACGTGCAGGTGCTCATCGCCCGGCTGATCGTAAAACACCAGGCTGTTGAACTGATGGCTGGGGTTGCCCCCCACGGAGCAGCTCTTGATGCCGCAGCCGGTGGCCTTGTCGGGCAGCTCGAACGGCGGCATGTTGGCCGCGTTGTAGAGACTGCCCACGACGACCGGCTGATCGGGATCGCCTTCCTCAAACGCCACCAGCACTTCGTGCCCCACGCGCGGCCAGAAGAACGCGCCCCAGCGTTTGCCCGCCCAAATCTGCGCCACGCGCACCCAGCACGAGCTGCGGGCGTCTTTTGTTCCCTGGCGATCCCACAGGAACTGCACTTTGATCCGCCCGTATTTATCGCAGAAGATTTCCTGCCCGGCCGGACCGACGACCACCGCCGTCTGCGTGCCGGCGATCTGCGGCCGCGGCGTGCTGCGCTGTGGTCGATAGGACAACTCCGCCGGAATGCAGGTGAACTTGTTGCGATATTCCAATCCTTGCGCATCGGAAGAAGAGCGATAGCCCGCCCCTAGCCGCGCTTCATGCTCCACGCGGGTAAGCAGATACTGGCCATCGGCATCGAAGTGCCGCATCAGCGTGAACTTGCAACCCGGCAGGAGATGCGGAGCATTGGCCGCGCCCGTCATGGCAAGACTGCCCGCCGCCTCCGCTTCCATCCGCAGGCGTGCAGTTCGCTTGTTCTCAGTAAATAGGTTCGTCAGATCAGCGGCACGCTCTCCGCCGCCGGGATCGACGCCATCGAACCGCTTGGCGTATCCGCCGGGAAAATCGTACCGCTCCAGCAGATCGGCGTCTCCCAGTCGATGCTCGCACATGCCGACCCGGATGGTTTGCTGAATGGCCTCGACGGCCTCCAGATTCTGAGCCGGCAGCTCGAACGTGTAATCCCGCAACGTGCAACGCGTGGAGCAGACCTCCTGAGACTTCTCCCACTCGCTCACGCGCAGATCGCTCCGTGTGCCGCCTCCCAACGGGTCGTACACCAGGGACGACGGTTGATCCACATCGGGAATGTGATAGCGGCTGTCGGTGATCACCAGCTCGTGGCCCTCTTCCGAGTGTCGGAAGAAGTAGTACATCCCCTCTTCTTCCATCAGCCGGCTGGCGAAGGCAAAGTCCGATTCCCGATACTGCACGCAGTAATCGCGGGCCGGATAGTCGGTCGTGAGGTCCAGCGTAAACGTCAGCCCGTCCAACACCTGCCGCAGCACGTCGGGCACACTCGTTTGCTGAAAGATGCGGCTCTGCACGCGGCGCGTCCACAGCCAGAATTGCGGGACCAGCTCGGCTCGATAGTACGTGAAGGTCTCGTCCTGGCGACCTTGCGTGAGTTTTCGCACCAGGCCATGAAACAGCCGCCGCACGCCGCCGAGCGTGACCTCTGCCAAGACCGGCTTGCCCAGCAATGCATTGAAGTCCGGCCGCATCAAACGATCGGACACCAGCTCCAACTCGAACTGAAAGAGCTGGCTCAAGGCCTCGACCCCGCGCAAGGCCGTCAACAGCAGAGCATCCGGCCCCAGCGGCGTGCTGATCTTCAGCGGTCGATCGAATTGCGAGAAGCTGCTCATCGCAGGCGAGCCTCGATTCTGTCGGAGCGAAAACGCAGCCAACGCGGCGCACTCACACGTAGCTTCGGAAAGGTTGCGTCTGGGCAACACGAAACACGTGCGCAAACCTCCCGGATCAGGCAATCTGGCGTGGACCGTGCCGATTATTCCGACCACACCCATTCGCTTACGGCACGCTTGCGGTTTCGCGACCTCCGCCATTTCCCACAAGCTACATTTTTGCAACGTGTTGATTTTCCGCCCGCACCGCGTTTCCCGAGGCCACCGGCATGCCATCCCGCCCCGCAGTAGAGCCAGATTGGCGTCGCGAGCCGCACCGCGGTCCGGCCCGTCTGCGGCGAGTTCAGATCGGCTTGGCGTGTTTCTCCCTGCTGGTGCTAACAACACTCTTGATCTGGGCCAGCACGTGGCTTTCCCCGCCGCGGCCCGCGCGGCTGGTGTTATGGGGCGCCGGATATCAAGACAACCTGGCCGTGCCGCAAAACGTCTACGGCTGGCAGGCACTAGCCGATCTGGCACACCTCACGCAATCGTCCGGCGCGTTCTCTTTCTGGGGCAGCAACCTGCTGAGCCTGCCGCAAGGTCCCCTGGAAGTGCGGTCGGACACCGCCTGGGATCGCGCTCTCACCGAAGTCTCCGAGCCCACCGTCCTGGTGTTCTGCACGCTGCACGGCGCCGCCGACGAAGACGGCGCTTATCTCATCACGGCCGATGTCGACGGCGCGGGCGATGCCAAACATCGCCTGCGGCTGACGCACGTGCTCCAGCGACTGGCCAAACTACCGGCCGCAAAACAAAAGGTGCTGCTGCTCGATGCCACGCAGATGACCGCCAACTGGCGGCTAGGCGTGCTGGCCAACGAGTTCGCCGCACAGTTGCGATGCTTGGAGCCGCAGATTACTTCGATTCCCAATCTCGTCGTGCTATGTGCCAGCGATTCCGGAGAACGCTCCTGGGTCTGCGATGAATGGCGTCGCACGATCTTCAGCCACTACGTGATCGAAGGCCTCAAAGGCGCCGCTGCCGATCTCGAAAACGATGGCCGCATCGATGCCTGGGAGTTGCATCGTTACGTGCAAGCCAATGTCGCCGGCTGGGTCCACGCCAATCGCGCCGCGGTGCAAACGCCGCTGCTGCTTCCCGCGGGGGAAGTAGGCCGCCGCCGAGCCGCTCGCATCGATCTGGCCGTCGTGCGCCGCGAGTACCAGGCGCCCTCGCCCCACAGCGTGCCCGTGTTCACGCTGCCCGATGAATTAGTCGCGGCCTGGGATCGCCACCAGGTCTTGTGGAGCCAGACGCCGCCCCCTTCCGCTTATGCCCCGCAGACCTGGCGGCTCTATCAGGACACGCTGCTGCGGTACGAGCAACTGGTGCAAGCCGGCGATCTCGAATGGGCCGCCCGTCTCAGGGGCCGCCTCGACGATCTCGGCTCGCGCATCGAGCGGGCTCGCACGATCGATCTCACGAGCTTATCCAACACGCTCACCATGCCGGCCGCGGCCGGCTATCGCAGCAATGTGCCGGAAGAAGTCTTCCAGCGGGCCGCGTCGGAGGTATGGAACGCGGAGCCGGCGGCCGCCCCGCAGAAATGGCTCGACGTTCGCACCCGCCTGGCCCCCAGCGATATCGAGCGACAGTTGCTGCGGCTGAAGTTTTGCGATTGGCTTCTCGAACGCGCGGCCGAAGACCCGGAGACACACCTCAAAGGAGTCGCCCGGCTGCTCGGTGTGATCAACGACCCGCTGCGGCCACGCCCGGCAGAGGCGCATTACGCACTGATGTTGCAGCGCGACCTGCCCTCCGGCGCGATTTCGTCCGAATACTCGGAGTTGCTGCGATTGGCGATCTCCGTGCGCCGCCTGGCAGAGCAATCGGCATTGGCCGTGCAGTCCGAGCGTCATCCTTACAGCGAGATCCTGTGGGATGCCATCGCCCCGCAGATCAATGAAGCCGATCAGCTTCGCCGCACGGGCGAAGACCTGCTGTTGGCCACGGCAGAGCACTGGCCGCAAGCCCGAAGCAATCTGGAAGCCGCACGGGCCCAATACCTGGTGGTGCTCGATGCCGGCCGGCAGATTCAGACCGCCCTGCAAGCGAGGGATTACGTTCTCTCCATGCTGCCTTATTATTCGCAATGCGTGGCCTATCGCCTGGACAATCAGATGGTCAGCAGCGAGCAGCATGCGGAGCTGGTCGACTTCTTGATCGACCTGTGGCAGCAAACGCACGAGCTGTGCGACCGGCTGGATGGGCTGCGGCCCGAGCATGTGGGGCAATCGCGAAACCTGCAAGAGCAGGCCGAGCTGGTGCGGCGCACCTACGAGGAAGCCCGCGGCCGGCTGTGCCGCTGGTGGCAGGAGCTATCGTCGGCCGAGGTGCCCAGCGTCTGGCACGAGGCCGATGCCGCGCTCCTGGTGCCGCACCGTGAGACGGAACTGCGGATGAAGCTGCTGCTGAATAAGCGCCGCACGTCTCGGCGGCTGTTCGTCGAAACGGCCGGGCAATCGTGGCGCAAGGCGGGCCGGCGCGATGCCAATCTGCACGATCCCAGC
>JBGTDH010000541.1:0-3130 GCA_041748435.1 Pirellulales bacterium | reverse complement strand
AAGGCCCGCGTGGAAGACGCCCTGCACGCCACGCGCGCCGCGGTGGCCGAAGGCATTCTCCCCGGCGGCGGCGTGGCCCTGCTGCGAGCCGCCAGCGCCTGCAAGCGCACCGACCTGTCGCACGACGAAGAGGTGGGCTACAAGATCGTGCTGCGAGCCTGCCGTTCGCCGCTGACGATGATTGCCCAGAACGCCGGGGCCGACGGCAGCGTGGTGTGCGAGAAAGTGCTCGAGGGGAAGGGCAACTTCGGCTACAACGCCGCCAGCGACACCTACGAAGACCTGGTGAAGGCCGGCATCATCGACCCCACCAAGGTCACACGCACCGCGCTGCAGAACGCCGCCAGCGTGTCGATCCTGCTGCTGACCAGCGATGCCCTGATCGCCGAGAAGCCCAAGGACGACAAGCACGGCAAGAAGGGCGGCGGCCACGGCGGCGACTACGACATGTATTAATCGTCGGCCAAGAATTGCATCAGCCGGCGAGCGTCGCGGCGTAAGCCCGACGTGCCCGCAGGCTTCGAGTGATATTACCCGGCCCGCGGAATCCCACCGATTCCGCGGGCCGTTTCTATTGCGGCGTCCGGCTCAGGGTTAGAATGGCGGAGCTTCGAAGCCGATCTGAAGCAGGTATGTAGCAGGCGAGGGGCTCTGATCTCTAAAGCAATGATGAGGAGGACTCTTGAGATCGGGAGATTTGCAGGGGCCGCGCAAGCGTCGCACTCGCGAACACGTGATTTCCGACCTGAGCATCAACCATCTGGAGCGGCTGGTGCTTCGATGCGGTTGGACGGTGCAACGCACAACACACGACTACGGCATCGATTTGTTCATGGAGACCTACACGCTGGAGGGCGAACCGGAGAATGGCATGTCCTGTTCCAGGTCAAGGCAACGGATCGAATCGCGTTGCGCGCAAAGGGAGAGGCCGTCTGCCTTCGCCTCGATTGTCGCGACGTGCAAACATGGAGCAATGAACCGATGCCAATCATCCTGGTCCTCTACGATGCGCTACACGACAAAGCATACTGGCTGCATGTTCAATCCTACTTTACGGGATCGCGCCGACGAGCGTCCGTCCGATCGCAGAACACGATCACGGTCTACTTGCCCCGCCGTCAGTTATTAAATGGGTCGGCGGTTCGAGGATTTGCTCGGCTGCGAGATCAAGTGCTCGCTCGAATCCGGAGGGTCGTTTTCGATGAATCATGACATCAAGTTCAAAGACCTGCGGGAGTTATTGTTGAGCATCGGGTTCCAGGAGGTGGCAACCGATGAGCAAACAGCCTTCCGGCACGAAGCATCGAACACGCTATTCGTATTTCGGCCCTATCGGCCCGGCGATTCCGTGACAAACTATAACGTCATCGAAGTGAAGCGACTGCTTGATGCGCGAGGCCTGCTCTCTCTGGAATCCTTTGATCTACAGTTTCAGAAGACACCAGCATAGCAGCTTGCTTTCAGCCAAACTCGCCTTGCTGCGCCCTGCTGCTCGTCAAGATTTACGCAACTTCCGCGACCGGAATAACCGATAACTGCGGTGAAGTCGGCCCGGAAGGTCGGCCGATTGCGCGGGCACGATGCTTGCGCCATCAATGAATCGATGCATGAGGCACACCGATGCGGACCATGCGACAGGCTTGCGGGGCGTGGATTGTCTGGGGTTGCCTGGCGTCGTGGGCCGGCGCCCAGAGCATCCCGTGGCAGAGCGACCTGGAAGCCGCCAAGCAGGCGGCCGCCTCCAGCAATCGCCTGGTGCTGATGCATTTTTCTGCAAGCTGGTGCCATTGGTGCAAGCCGCTGGAGAAGAACGTCTTCGGCCAGCCCGAGGTGGCCCAGGCCATCGACGCCAACTATGTGGCCGTGCGGATGGATTACGATCAGCATCGCCAGATTGCCAAGCAGTACGGCGTGCGCGGCGTGCCCTGGGATGTTGTAATCACCCCGACCGGCTATTGGGTCGAAGATTTCAACAGCCCGCAAAAGGGCGACGAGTACGCCACGCGCATCTCCAAGATCGCCACGCGCGAAGCCGCCAAGTTGAATGGCCAATACGCCGCCAACGCACCCGCGGCGCAGCCGGCCGCCGTGCCGACGACCGCTGCGGGAACACCGATGCCGGGAGCAGTGGCCAATGGAATCGATCCCTACGGACCATCGCCCGAGACTGCGCGCAAGCCCGCCGCGGATCGCTACGCAGACTATTATTCCGGCCGGCAATCGGCCCCGCGGGTCGATCCCGTCTCGCCCCCGTACGCTCAGCAAGCCGTGCCGGGGCAGGCCCCCTCGTGGCCAAATAACGAAGTGGCATCTGCGGGCAATGGAGTGAATATGGGTGGTGCCAACGCCGGCCCGCCCACGCAGTACGTAGGTCAATCGAACGCGCCTGGCGGCTCGCCAATCTCGATCCAGAACGCCCCGTATCACACTTCCGGTACGATTCATCCCTCCACGCCTCCCCAAGGCCCGGGCCCATTGCCGGCCGTCGCGCAACCTACGTTTGCCATCGAAGGGCATTGTCCGGTTCACTTGCTGGAGCAGAGCGCGTGGGTCAGTGGAGATCGCCGC
This sequence comes from Pirellulales bacterium, assembly GCA_041748435.1. Lineage (GTDB taxonomy): Bacteria > Planctomycetota > Planctomycetia > Pirellulales > JBGTDH01 > JBGTDH01. The sequence continues at coordinate 562 of JBGTDH010000541.1, read as the reverse complement.
TGGGGGGCGACCCATCGCGGCAAGACCTACTTGTTTGTGAGCGAGGGCTGCCAGAAGAAATTCCTGGCTGATCCTGATCGCTTCGCGCCGGCACTCTCGGGCAACGATCCCGTGGCGCTGGTCGATCGCGGACAAGCGGTGGCAGGACGCCGCGAGCATGGTTGCTACTTCGGCGCCGAGCCGAATCGCCGCGTCGTGCTGTTCTCCGACGAGGCCAGCTTCGAGGCGTTCAGCCGCAATCCGCAACGCTACGCCGGCCAGATTCTGGCCCCGCCGCAGCAGTAGGAAAGTACTGAGTACCGAGTACTGAGTTGCTGATTTCTGAGCATCCCCTGAGTACTTAGCACTCCGTTACTGGTTCGCCTCAGCCCTTCAGCATTTCTCGCAAGTGCGTCTCGACGCAGCCGGCCAGAATGCTGGTGTTGTAGCCCCCTTCGAGCAGGCTCACAACGCGGCCCTGGGCATGCACCGCGGCAATCTCCAGCACGGTGCGCGTAAGCGTCTGGAAGTCTTCGATCTCCAGGCCCAGCGAGCCGACCGGGTCTTCGCGATGGGCGTCGAA
>JBGTDH010000540.1:0-3970 GCA_041748435.1 Pirellulales bacterium | reverse complement strand
CGATCAACACCCTGCTGGCGGATGTCGCGCCCGAAAGCGCGTTGCTGCAAGCCGTCGCGAGGCTGGGGTTCACCGGTCTGGCGTCGGTGGGCAGTGCGATGGGAAAAACGGGTTGGTTTCAGCGCGTGCGCCAATTCATCGCCGGCAACGAGGTCGCTCCGCCTCAGCCGCGATTGCTGCGCTACGGTCTGTGGGAGGCGCCCACGGCAGTGCGTGTCTGCCGCGGCGGCAGCCCGGCATTCTTGAGGCGCGCGGTGCAAGAAGCGGCGGCCTGCGGCGAGGTGTTGCACGCTACGGCGAACATCGCGCAACTCCAAGCGAGCAGGGCAGGGGGGTTCGCGCGTTTGGAAGCGATCCTCGAGACGGCGTTCACGCTGCGGAGCGAGCATCAACTGGCCGTTCGCACCGTGGGCGATCTGGTGCGGCGATTGAGAGCCGAGCGAATCAGCACGCCGGCGGAATCCATCTTGCGACGTGCGGCGTAGGGCGGCGCGGCCGCTCGTCGCTTAGCCCGCTCGCCCACGAGCGACCGTGGAAAAGCTGTCTACTTCAGCTCGCGGAAGGTGGACCAGCTTAAGTACGCCAGCGCGAGCGCGCAGACGATGAAGCCGATGTCCATGGCCATGCTGGCCTTCTTGAAGGGGATGCCCAGCATGACGTCCAGCCCAAAGATCAGCAGCAACAGTCCTGCAACTGCCATCCCGGAGATGGTGAGCGCTTTCGGCATGAAGACGTTCCTCTACTGTTCCGCGACTCAAACGCGTTCGTGGTGCTGCTTCGATGGTGCCTGAGCCCGCGTGGCGGGATGCGAAGGGCATGGGAAAAGCGCATTACCCTACTCAGCAACCCGGCCTGGGACAACTACCTATGCCCGGTTTTCCTGGTCCTATCTCTCTTCTCCAGGCTTCCTAGTATAATTCGGCGTTTTATCGTGTCATCCCTAGAACTGGCCGCGATTTATGCCGAACGACCCGCCTGGCGTGCCCGTGGGAGAGCTGTTGCGTGGGAAAATGCCTGTGACGGCCCAATGGGCCTACTTCGACCATGCGGCCGTAGCGCCGCTCTCGGGACCGGCCCAGGCGGCAATCAACGCTTGGGCCGCGGATTTAGCGTCCAACGGCGATGCCGATTGGAAACGCTGGAGCGACCGTGTGGCCGAGGTGCGGCGTCTGGCGGCTCGATTGCTAAATGCCGAACCTGATGAGATCGCGCTGGTGCGCAACACCACCGAGGGCATCAACTTCGTGGCCGAGGGATTTCCCTGGCAGCCGGGGGATAACGTGGTGGTGCCCGAGGACGAGTTTCCCTCGAACCTGTTTCCGTGGATGCATCTGCGCGACCGCGGCGTGGAAACACGGCTTGTGCCGAACCCGGATGGCAAGCTGGATCTCGATCGTCTGGCCGACTTGTGCGATGAGCGGACACGCATCGTGGCGGCCAGTTGGGTGGGCTACGCCAGCGGCTGGCGGAATAGTCTGACTGATCTTGCCGAAATCGCACACCAGCGAGGTGCATTATTATTCGTCGATGCCATTCAAGGGCTGGGTGTGTTTCCGCTGGATGTAGCGAAAACGAAGATCGATTTCCTCTCGGCCGATGGCCACAAATGGCTGCTCGGCCCGGAAGGCGCGGGCATCTTCTATCTGCGGCGTGAGATGCTGGACGTGCTGCGACCCCTGGGCGTCGGCTGGAACAGCGTGATTCACTCCGGCGATTACACGCGGCGCGAGTTGAACCTGCGGCCCACCGCGGCGCGTTACGAAGGAGGCACGTGGAACATGCCCGGCATCATGGGCCTAGGCGCGAGCCTGGAGTTGCTGTTGAGCTTTGGCGTCGATTCAATCTCACAGCGGGTGCTCGAAGTCACCGATTTATTGTGTGACCGTCTGGCAGGGCAGGGGGGCATCGTACACAGTCATCGCGAAGACGAGCACAAAAGCGGCATCGTCTCCTTCGAGATGCCGGGGCAGGACACTTTCGCCGTGCGCCGCCGCTGCCTGGAGCAAGGCGCGGTGCTCAGCTGCCGCGCCGGGCGGTTACGCGCCAGCCCGCATGCGTACTGCGACGAGCGGGACCTGGTGCGACTGTTGGCCGCGGTGCGGGAAGAAGGCGTTTAGGCGTGCAACGCCCACGCGCTCCGCTCGAAGACTCGCGTCGCGGCTAACCGGCGCTCAGATGCAGGGCGCTGTTCAGCGTGATGAGTTTCATACCATTTGCGTCGGCCGACACCAGGCTGATGCCACAGTTGTCCAGGTGAATGCTGCGCGCCAATCGCAAGGGCATCTTGAGCAAGGGCGCTAGCAGTACGCGATTCACGACGTTATGCGTGACCAACGCGACACGCTGCCCGCGATGTGCTTGTGCGATCTGGCGCAGGGCAGGATCGGCGCGATCGAACACGGCTTGAAAGCTCTCGCCGCCCAGATAGGGCGCCGTGCCGGGATCTTCCATATAACGGCGATGCTCGTCGGGCCATTGCTCGGCGACTTCCTGCCAAGTGCGTCCCTCCCATCGCCCGACGTCGACCTCGGTGAGCTGGGGCACGATCTTAATTTCCAAGGCGTGGGGTCGGGCAATGGCCTGGGCCGTTTGCTGGGCACGCAACAAGGGGCTGGCGTAGATGGCCTGCAACGATTCCGAATCCAAGAAATACGATGTCTCGATCGCCTGGCGAAGTCCCTCGACCGAGAGGGGCAGGTCCGAGCCGCAGCCTTGCAGCTTCACCGGCCGGCAGACGTTGTTGGCCGTGGCGCCATGACGAATCAACAGCAGCAGGCACGAATCCGGGGCAGGGCAGGGGAGCATAGGCGGCTAGAGTGCCTCCAAAATGACGGGTTCCAGCATCGTCTTCGTCCCCAGGCGGCGAATGATGTAGAGCCGCACGTCGTTGTCGCCTTCCCGGATGGATGCTTCCGGAACCAGCGCCTGCCAATGCGTCTCTCCGCGTTGGGTCCGATAGCTGCGAGTGACGGCTTCGATTTTACCGTTGAGGGCGACGGCCATAAAGACGGGCCCGCGCTGGACGGCGTCTTCGTCGACGCTGCCGGCCAAAAAACAGGGCCAAGGAGCCGACTGCTCGCTCACCCCCTTCAGGGCCGCCGCATCGTCCAGCGTCACGCGATACTTGGACTTGGGGCTGATGAACTGCCGCCGCAAGGATCGTCCGACCAGTTCTTTGTACGCGCCCACACGATACACGGCGTTGATATCTCCCGGTGCAGAGAACCACTGCAACTGTTGTGTCAGCGTGGTATTCTTCTCGGGAAACTCGGCGGTGAACTGCAACGTGCGGTCGGCCGTTCGATACAGCGATTTCTTGGGGCGCTCGGGCTTCGTGGCATCTTCCGCGGAGGCGCCATCCATCGACCAGGGACGCGTAATGTTCAGCAGATCGACGATCGTGGGCAAAACGTCAATCGTTTCCACATTCCGATCGCTGATCGCCGCCGCGGTTTGCCCCGGCGCCTTGATAAACAACGGAATCCACATGATATCAGGCGCAGACTCCGGCGTGGCGTCGCGCGTGTGTTGACCGGCTCGAAACGTGACGCCATGATCGGCGGTGACCACGAGCAAGCAATCGTCGTACAAGCCCGTCTCTTGCAGCCGATCGAGCAGCCGCCCCAGCAGCCCGTCGACATAGGCGGTTTGCAGCAGATACTGCTGTTGTTGCTGCGCGACGTGCCAGGCATCGTTGCACCAGCGATTACCCTCCGCCTCGGCGCGCGTGGCATGCTGCCGCCCACTGGGCAGGAACTCGTAGGGAACATGGGGCAAGACCATGTGTCCGAAGTACAGCGGCGGGCGCTCCTCGCGTGGTTTGATCAGTTCGAGAAAGTGCTCGAACTGCTCGGGCCGGTTCTTGGCCCAGCCGTAGCGAATCAGCCCCTTGGTTTTCTGACGCTGCAGTTCGAAGCTGAACTTGGTGTACTCGGTGGCATGGCGGCTGCCCGCGGCCGGGGCTAAATCG
>JBGTDH010000539.1:0-3789 GCA_041748435.1 Pirellulales bacterium | reverse complement strand
CGGCGGCATTGTGCTGGGGCTGAGCAACGTGGCCGGACACATGCACCAGGGCCTGGCCGAAGACGATGCCGGCTATTGGGGCCGCGCGCATGTGCTGCACGAGGTCTCCGGCGCGACCGCCGCTCTGCTGCTGTTGCGCCGCCATGCCTTCGAGATTGTCGGCGGCTTCGATGTGGAACGCTATCCGACGAGCTTTAACGACGTCGATCTGTGGATTCGCCTGGCGCGCGCTGGTCGCCGCTGCTTGCTCAATCCGCAAGGGAAGGCCGTTCATTACGAGTCGAAGACCCGCAGCAGCCACCGGCCGACGGAGATCGAGTATCAGCGGCGCATCCAGGAAGACTGGGGCGAAATGCTCGATTGCGATCCGTTCTACAACCCCAACCTGTCATTGAATCCGGACCAGTTTCGCGGCCGCCGGCCCTATCCGGTAACGGCCGATTTTCCCGACGAGCTCGCGCCGGAGATCGACGTTCAACGCGCTGCCGCGTAACTGCGGCTTAGCGTCAACCGCCATGCTATACTGCTTCGCATGGCTCGCAGGGAACCCATCAACCCGTTCTACGTCGTGCTGCTCGTCGTCGGCGTGCTGTTCTTCGTCACCGCCGCGGCCTATTCTGTGATGACGCTGCGCAGCGATCGCTTGGGGCGAGATGCACAAACCGTCGCCGTCTCCAGCGGCCTGATGCAGTTCCTGGACAAGCATGGCGGGACGTTGCTGGGCGCGGAGTTATTGCTCCTGGGCATCTGCACCGCCGCGGCCATGGCATCCGATGACTACTGGACGCGAAGGCATGCACCGCGGTCAGAAGCAAACAAAGTTGACGTTCGATAATTGGGAGGCACTTGCGATGACCCTAACCGTGGAACTGCCGCCGGGCTTGGAAGACGAGCTGGTCGCTGAAGCCGGGCGATTGGGTCTTCCGCTCCCCGAGTACGCGCTGCTTGTGCTTTCCACCGGTCGCGTGATGGCCAATCCGCCCCAATCCGGGTCCGACCTTGTTCGCTACTGGCAGAAGGCCGGGGTAATCGGGAGTCGCCCGGACATCTCCGATAGCCAGGAACACGCACGCACGCTCCGTGCGGCCGCAGAGAAGAGATAACAGTTCATGCTCGTTGTCGATACCGACGTGCTCATCGATGTACAGCGTGGCAACGCGAATGCGGTCGCGTGGTTCGGCGCCGTCCCGAGCCTCCCTCGATCCCGGGCTTTGTCGCCATGGAGTTAGTTCAAGACGCGCAGAACTCGCAACAAGTTAAACAGATACTCAAGCTGATTGCTCCGTTGACGATTATTTGGCCCTCCGAATCCGACTGTCAACGCGCGCTTGCCAATTTCTTAGCGTACCACCGTTCCCACGGCCTCGGTTTGCTCGATTCATTAATCGCAGCCTGTGTAACCGGCCGGAGCGCCACGCTTTGCACTTTCAACCGGAAGCACTTCCAAGTCGTACCCGGCTTGACGATACTTCAGCCGTATTCGCGGTAGTAACAGTGCTGGATGAATCCTCAGCGCGTCGCGATTCGACGCGGCGATGCCATGTCCTCTCCTGCTTCTGAAATCGAACGGCTGCGTGACGAGATTCGTCGGCACGATCATAAGTATTATGTCGAGGCCGCGCCCGAGATCTCGGACCTGCAGTACGATCGACTCCTGACACAGCTTAAGGCGCTGGAAGCGGCGCATCCCGAGCTCGTCACGCCGGATAGTCCCACGCAGCGGATTGGCGATGCACCCGTGGCGTCGCTGCATGCGGTCGAGCATCGCCGGCCGATGATGTCGATCGACAACACGTACAGCGTCGAAGAGCTGCGCCGTTACGGCGAGCGGATCGAGAAGCTGCTCCCTGGCGAACCGATCGAATGGGTGGTCGAGTTGAAGATCGATGGCGTGGCCGTGAGCGTGACCTACGTCGAGGGCCGGTTAACGCAAGCCGCCACGCGCGGCAATGGCCGCATCGGGGACGACATTACGCACAACATTCGCACCGTGCTGGGCGTGCCGCTTAAGCTGTCCGGCATGCATGTCCCCAGCGTGCTGGAAGTGCGGGGCGAAGTATACATGACCAATCGCGACCTGGTGCGGCTGAACGAAGAGCAAGCCCGGCAGGGGCTCGAAGCCTACGCCAACACCCGCAACGTGGCGGCGGGCAGCATTCGCCTGCTGGATCCGCGCATCTGTGCCGCGCGGCGGCTGCGGCTGTATTGTCACGGCGTGGGCGAGTGCCAGGGCATTCGCGCCACCAATCACTCGGAGTTCCTGGCGGAGATCAAAGAGTACGGCCTGGCGCCCACGCCGAACGTGCAGACTTTTCCGAACTTTGTCGCAGCCGTGGAGCACTGCGAGGCGCTGATCGAGGAGTTGCACGATCTGGACTTCGAGGTCGATGGCCTGGTGCTGAAAGTCAATCGCTTCGAGCAGCGCGAGCGGCTGGGGGCGACGTCAAAGGCCCCGCGCTGGATCATTGCCTACAAGTTCGAGAAGTACGAAGCCACCACCACGGTCAACTCTATCGGTGTGAATGTTGGCAAGTCCGGCGCCGTCACGCCGGTCGCGGAGCTCACGCCGGTCGAGATCGCCGGCACCATTGTCTCGCGGGCTAGCCTGCACAATGCAGAGGAGATCGAACGGAAAGATGTCCGCGTGGGGGACGTGGTGATTGTCGAGAAGGCCGGCAAGATCATCCCGCACATCGTCCGCGTGGAGACGCACCTGCGCAAAGAGGAACTGCCACGGTTTCCTTATCCGACCAAATGCCCCGAGTGCCAGACGCCGCTGGTGAAGGACCCGGCCGGGGTCTACATTCGCTGTCCCAACCCGAGCTGTCCGGCCCAGGTGAAGGAGCGCATTCGCTACTTCGCCACGCGCAACGCGATGGATATCGGCGGCCTGGGGGATAAGCTCGTCGATCAACTCGTGAATGAAGGACTCGTCGCCGGGTATGGCGATCTGTACCGCCTCACGATCGAGCAACTGCTCAACCTGGAGCGCATGGGCCAGCGCTCCTCGGAGAAGCTCGTCGAGAGCATCCAGGCCAGCAAGGCCCGCGGCCTGGCGCGGCTGCTCAACGCGATGAGCATTCGCCACGTGGGCAACCGCGTGGCGGGACTGCTGGCCGAGCAGTTCGGGTCGATGGACGCGCTCCGCGCCGCCACAATCGAGGACCTCGGCGAGACAAACGAGATCGGACCCATCATCGCGCAGAGCGTGTACGATTTTCTGCACAGTCCCGCCGGGGAAGCGGCCATCGACGATCTGAAGCAAGCCGGCATCGACATGACATCGCCGCGAACCGCCGTGGCCGCGCGGCAAGGCGTGCTGTCCGGCAAGACGCTTGTCGTCACCGGCACGCTGACGAAATACGGCCGGGACGAAATCGAAGAGCTCATCACCCAACACGGCGGCCGTGCGGCTTCCAGCATCTCGAAGAACACCGACTATCTGGTCGCCGGCGCCAAGGCCGGCAGCAAGCTGGTCAAAGCGCAAGAACTCGGCGTGCGCGTCTTGACCGAGGACGAGTTCGAGCAACTCTTGCAGACCGCGGAAGGCAGATAGAATGGTCCGATCCCTCGCGCACGAACACGCACCCATGCTGCCGCAGATGTCGGATCAGGTCACGCCGGCTCACCCCACGACCACCCCGGCGGGAACCACCTCCACGCCTGAACTTGCGGCCTGTTGATTTAATCGCCGAGCGGTCTAGCATTCCTAGCGGGTGGTTTTTTGTCCCGGGAGGGCAGGCAAGATCGTGGCTAATCGTACGTATTGGGCGGAGCCGCCGGTGCGGC
>JBGTDH010000538.1:0-4348 GCA_041748435.1 Pirellulales bacterium | reverse complement strand
TCCTTTCTGGCTCAGCAGATGGGTGTGGAGTTGGTGACCGGTTCCGATCTGGTCGTCAAAGGCGATTGCGTCTTCATGCGCACCACCAAGGGGTTGGACCGCGTCGATGTGATCTATCGCCGCATCGACGACGACTTCCTGGACCCCCGCGCATTCCGCAAAGACAGCATGCTGGGCGTGCCCGGCTTGCTGGAGGCGTACCGCAAGGGAAATGTCTCGCTGGCCAACGCCCCCGGCACCGGCATCGCCGACGACAAGGTGGTCTACGCCTATGTGCCGCAGATCATCAAATACTATCTGGGGGAGGACGCCATCCTCCCCAACGTGCCGACGTTTGTCTGCTGGGACGAAAAGCAACGCAGCCACGTGCTGGCCAATCTCGATAAGCTGGTGGTGAAGCCGGCCAACGAATCGGGCGGCTACGGATTGCTGATGGGTCCGCATGCTTCGCAGGCAGAGCGTGACAAATGCGCGGATCAGATCAAAGCCAACCCGCGCAACTGGATTGCCCAACCGATGCTCTCGCTCTCGCGCGTGCCCACGCTGGTGGACGATCATTTCGAGGGGCGGCACGTCGATCTGCGGCCCTATATCCTGTACGGCAAAGACATCTACGTGCTGCCCGGCGGCCTGACGCGCGTGGCCCTCAAGAAAGGCTCGCTGGTGGTGAACTCATCGCAAGGCGGTGGGAGCAAGGACACGTGGGTGCTGGCCGAGCCGGCCCGGAATGGAAGACACTAACCGCAATGCTCAGCCGCGTCGCCCACTGCATCTTCTGGCTGCACCGCTATATCGAGCGGGCCGAGAGCGTCGCGCGCTTTGTCGATGTGAATCTGAACATGACGCTGGACCTGGGTGAAGATATCCAGAACCAGTGGGAGCCGTTGGTCTTTACCACGGGAGATCAGCAACTCTTCGCTAAGCTGTACGGCCTGGCCAGCGAGCAGAATGTTATCGATTTTCTCACCTTCGACGACCGCAACCCCAACAGCATTCTCTCCTGCGTGCGGTTCGCCCGCGAGAATGCCCGCACGGTGCGGGAGTCGATCTCCTCGCCGATGTGGGAAGAGGTGAATAAATTCTATCTGGCGGTTCGGGATGCCAAAGCGTCGTCGCAGACGTGGGCTTCGTCCTACGATTTCTTCAACCGCGTGAAGCTCTTCAGCCAGGAGTTTGCCGGCATCACCGATGGCACGATGACGCACGACGAGGCGTGGCACTTCTCTCGCCTGGGTCGGCTCTTGGAGCGGGCTGACAAGACCTCGCGCATCCTGGACGTGAAGTATTACCTGCTGCTTCCCACCGCCGCCGATGTGGGCACACCGCTGGACATCATCGAATGGGGCGCGTTGTTGAAAAGCGCCAGCGCGCTGGAGATGTATCGCCAACGACACGGCCGCATCACGCCGGCGGAGGTGGCGGAGTTCCTGGTGCTGGATCGGGAGTTTCCGCGCGCGATGCACTTCTGCATCATCAAAAGTCAAGACTCTCTACGGGCCATTCTCGGCGACGAGCAAGCCGCCGCAGCCAGCCTGCCCGTGCAACTGATCGAGCGATTGCGGCAAGACTTGCAGCACACCAAGATCGAGACAATCATCGCGCAGGGCTTGCACGAGTTCATCGACCGCTTCCAGACCCGCGTGAACGACATCGGCGGCGCCATCAGCCAGGCGTTCTTCAACACCGAGGAGCCGATGGAAGAATGCTCGAGTCAGGAGCAGCGGCAGGGAAACCAGGCATGAGCGGGGCGGGGGTGGCTAGCTTGAAAGACACCCGTTGGGTGCTGGGAAAAATCTGTAGATCGGCAATCGCCCGTTCGACGCCGTCCGCGAACTTGACCCTCCACAACAAGCCATCGATTCGATCCTGAACGTCATCGAGCAAACTGAACATCTGGCCGTTGACGAGTTCCTCAAACTCTTCGAACATCCGCCGCACCGAAATGGGCAAGGAATCAAGATGGATCGTTCCGGAGAAGACTTCCCCCCGTTGATCTACCTGAGCGATGGCCACGACCTCGTGATTTTCGCCAATCATCTTGACCGACTCTGTGTTCATATACTCTCAATTCTATCACGGAAGGCCTTCGAGAGTCGCTCCAAGTTTGCGTCCGTGAAGCCTGCCGCGCCGTCCGGATGGATAATTCGATGGTGGTTGGGTAGTTTCCGCGTCGGTGCGGCCATCACGTCGAATCCCGCCTCGCGAATTTTGGCTGCATTGGTCGATCCCACAACATGAGCCGCATCTTGCAACCCCTGTGCCTCCGGAAATGTGTCGCGAATCTGCCGAATGATCTCGCCAGGCGACAATGCCTTAAGGACCGAAATGCCCGCGGGAATCAGTGCCTGTTCACGCGGCTTGATACGCAGGTTCTCCACGCTTCCGCCCCCCAATCGGTGAATGTCATCGACCGTCTCGATCGTCGAGGATCCTTCATTCATTGTTCAATCGCACGGCGCCGCGCCGTTAATGTAACCGCTATGAGCTGCGGCTATTACTACGTTCGTCGTTTCTCCGTCTGCGGGAGCATTTAGATTATGTCCATTCGCGTGGCGTTGTACCATGAGACCGCGTACCGGTACGATCGCCTGATCTCGCTGGGGCCGCAGACCATTCGGCTGCGGCCGGCCCCGCACGCGCGGACGCCCATCGTCGCCTACTCGCTGCGCGTCGAGCCGCAGCCACACTTTCTCAATTGGCAGCAGGATCCGCAATCGAACTTCCTGGCCCGCGTGGTGTTTCCCGAAAAGGTGCGGGAGTTTCGCGTGGTGGTCGATCTGCTGGCCGAGATGACGGTCATCAACCCGTTCGACTTCTTCCTGGAGCCGGAGGCGGAGCAGTGTCCCTTCCAGTACGAGGCCGCGCTCTCGCATGAGTTGCTTCCCTTTCTGGCGCGGTGCGCGGTGGGCCCGCGGTTCGCGCGGTGGATGGAGAGCATCGATCGTCGCCCGGTGCGCACGAACGATTTCCTGGTCAATCTGAATCGCCGCCTGAGCCAGGAGATTGGCTACCTCATCCGGATGCAGCCGGGCGTGCAAACGCCGGAGGAGACGCTCGCCAACGCCAGCGGCTCGTGTCGGGATACGTCGTGGCTGCTGGTGCAGATTCTGCGGCACTTGGGCCTGGCCGCCCGCTTTGTCTCGGGCTACTTGATTCAACTCAAGCCGGACCTGAAGAGCCTGGACGGCCCCTCCGGCACGGAGGTCGACTTCACCGATCTGCATGCCTGGTGCGAGGTGTACCTGCCCGGCGCCGGCTGGGTGGGCCTCGATCCCACCAGCGGCCTCTTTGCCGGCGAGGGACACATCCCGCTGGCCGCCACGCCGGAGCCCTCCTCGGCGGCGCCGGTCTCGGGGTCGCTGGACGAGTGCGAGGCAGATTTTGAGCACATCATGCGCGTGACGCGCATTCACGAAGACCCGCGCGTGACCAAGCCTTACACGGAAGAGCAGTGGTCGCAGATTGACAAGCTCGGCGGAATCGTCGATCAGGAGCTGGCCGCGGGCGATGTGCGGCTTACGATGGGAGGCGAGCCCACGTTCATCTCTATCGACGACATGGACGGCCCCGAATGGAACGTGGCGGCTGTCGGTCCCAACAAGCGGCGGCTCTCCGAGACGCTCATTCGCCGGCTGCGCGAGCGCTTCGCGCCCGGTGGGCTGCTCCACTTCGGTCAGGGCAAATGGTATCCCGGGGAGCAGCTTCCCCGCTGGGCCTTGGCCTGCTACTGGCGCAAGGATGGCCATCCGATCTGGCACAATCCCGAGTTGATCGCCGGGGCCGACCAGAACTACGGCCACACCATCGACGATGCCCAGCGGTTCGTCGAACTGCTCACGCGCCGCCTGACGGTCGATGCCGGCTACGCGGTGCCCGCCTTCGAAGATCCGATCCATTTTCTGCGGCGCGAAGGGCAATTGCCGGTCAACATCGATCCGGCCGACAGCCGATTGAAAGACGCCGAGGAGCGCACGCGCTTGCGTCGCGTCTTCCAACGCGGTCTGAACGAGCCGGTCGGCTACGTGTTGCCTCTGCAACGCGGCGGGGAGGCGCCTCAACAAGTTTGGGAAAGCAGCCTGTGGATGCTGCGCGGCAAGCATCTGGTGCTCATCCCGGGGGACTCGCCGATCGGTCTGCGGCTGCCGGTCGCCAGCCTGCCGTGGGTCGCGGCGGCCGAGTATCCCTATCTCCGGCCACGCGATCCGCTGATGCCCTATCCCGCCTTGCCCCTGCTGCAGCGATCTGAACACCAGCCGCCAAATGTTGGCGGGTTTCTCCGAAACGCGCCGCCGGTTTCGGAGAAACCGGCCTACACTGACCGTCGGCCGGAGACCGGAGAATCGGCCCC